>UQTM01000017.1 GCA_900544025.1 uncultured Odoribacter sp. | reverse complement strand
GGCGGGCATAATTCAAGAAAATCTGTGCCGGCGACATATCCCGCAACAGCATCGTAATCCCGTCACCCACCGCAACCGTCTGCCCTTCCGCAAAGTAACTGATAAAAGGAATCAACACAAACCACACGGCAAACGATCCGGCACAAATAATAGCAGCATATTTCAAACCGACGATATACCCTAACCCCAACACCGCAGCTCCGGTATTCACTTTAAACACCAGTTTGGTTTTCTCCGCCAGCATCTCTCCCCAGCCCATGATGCGGGTGGAAATATTTTCCGTCCACCAACCGAACGTACTGATAAAAAAATCGTACAATCCGCCGATCAAACCGCTCACGGCAAGCAATTTCGCCTGATTCCCCTTCTTTTCCCCGGAAACCAGCACTTCGGTAGTCGCCGTCGCTTCCGGAAAAGGATATTTCCCGTGCATCTCTTTCACAAAATATTTTCGGAAAGGGATTAACAACAAAATACCCAGCAATCCGCCGAACAGAGAAGAAAGGAAAATCTGATAAAATTCGGCATCCAAACCTAAAATATACAGGGCGGGAAGAGTGAAAATAGCTCCCGCCACGATTACGCCCGAACTGGCTCCGATCGACTGAATAATCACATTCTGCCCCAGCATATTATTGCGCTTGAGCAAATTTCCCACTCCCACGGCAATAATGGCGATAGGGATAGCGGCTTCGAACACCTGTCCCACCTTCAGCCCTAAATAAGCGGCTGCGGCCGAAAAGATAACAGCCATAATGATCCCGAACACCACAGAATATAAAGTGACTTCCTTCGGTTTTGAATTTGCAGGCATAATGGGTTTATACTCCTCACCCGGGGCAAGCTCCCGATACGCATTTTCGGGTAATGAATTGTTCTTTGTCGATTCCTGATCCATAAGAGTTTATATAAAATTTATATTTAGATACACTATTATTTCAAACGATTCCAAAAATAATGATTAAATATAAGATGTAAAAGATTAAAAGCAAAAAGATCGGAAAAACCGTTTTTTAGTCTGAATTTTTTAAATTTCGCCATAAGAAAAAAGACTCCGGAATAACACAGCTACGACTTCTGTTTTTATAGGGATTACATTATCTTTGCTTCTATTCAATTATAAAACAAGAGTAACATGATTCGTTTAAATGTATTTATTAAAGTAAGCCCTGAAAAACGGGCTGAAGTTTTGGCTACGATCAATGAATTGGCTGAAAAATCACGCCGGGAAAAAGGTTGCATCGCTTACGGGGCATTCGAGAACACTCAGGATTCCACCGTTTTGATGATTTGTGAAACCTGGGAAAACGAAACCGTTCTGGCAGCACACGAAAAGACAGAACATTTTATCACCCTGGTAGGAAAAACCCAGCAATTAGCTGAAATGAAACTGGAGAAATTCAATTTCTAAAACAAAAAGATAAAGATATAAAGCTGAAAGACAACAGCCCTTATATTTTTATCTTTCACTTTGTAACTTCAAATTTTTGCCTTCATGCTTTCCGTTTTAGAACGTCGCCCCGTCGGCAATGGAAGAAAATTTTTTACGCAACCACATCACTAATTTAGTGGAAACATCTATACCGGAATACGGGATAAATTCATCGTACATATCGCCTTGGTCAAAATTGGAAATTCCAATGGAAAGCACTTCCACCCCCTGCCGCTTAGCTGCCCTTACCATCTCGCGGACATGAGCGCGAGGCTCTTTATCCCCCACGGCCACCGTCGGCCTGCCGTCCGAAACCATAAAAATTAATTTATTCTGATCTCCGGGATGAAACTTTTGCAAAGCATATTCCAACGCCAACCCGTCGGCATTCGTGTACATACCTTCCTGCGAAAACAGCTTCTGCAATTGAAAACGGCTTCCGGCCTCATGAAACCGGGTAAATTCAAGACTTCCCCGGTTCACCCGGTGTCCGTATATAGAAAAACGGATATTCGGATTCCGGTCGAAAGCCAGCGCCAACCCTGTTGCCAAAGTAGTCTGCATCTGCAACTTATCCAATTCGACCATCGAGCCGGACAAATCCAGCAAAATCATCACCTCGAGCATAGCGGAAGGCGAAGGTAATTCCTCCATGAAAATATGAGAATTAAAGCCGGCCTGATAAAGCTCGTCTTCATCGAGATCACCCGAATCCTGCTCATAAATCACACAGGTCTTATTCATTTTCGACAGAAAAGTCAGGAAATTCAACCGGATTTTCCCGGCAATCGCTTTAGCTTCCGTCAAAACCTCAAAAGAAATATTTCCGGGCACCGCCTCCACCTCCAACACTTTCTTCCGTATGGAATCCGGCGGATTTTTCAGCCCGGTTTCCGTCCCAGAATCCCGGATAAACCGGGGCGACTCGCCGATATCGAGACTACGGTTCAAATCCTGAAACAGATCGTCGAAAACCTTGATATCCACATTGACCTGCTTCCCCTCTACTTCCAAAGGCAAATTTTTCATCACTTTGGAAAAATAGTTAAACATCGGTTCGGATATCTTTAAATCGGCTCCACATAAAAGGCACAGGCGTTTTGCGATCCTCACCGTTTCCCGGGGAGGCATAGAAGCATAATCCGTGATCTCATTCAATAAAGCATCGACTTGCCGGATTCGCGACCAATGAGGCTTGAATTTTTCCACAAAAGCCTCATAGCGGAACAATTCGGGATAAAGAATGCGCGCCGTTACATACGTATAGCGCACACTTGCCAAATTCTGAAAACGCAAATCCTTCTCGATTCCGCCTAAAGCCATGACAAAAACCAATTTCCGGGCAGCATACAGATATTCGTAATAGCCCGGATAGGCCGCCACTAATTTCGATTCCACCCGCCTGTCCTCGAGCAAATGAATAAAAGCGCTCTCGTCGGATGTAAAAGAAAATCCGCCATAATCCTGGCGGGTATATACAAAATGCCCCAACTGATGGATAAAATTACCGAAAAAAACAGCCATCCTCGCCTCGTCGGGCAAACGCAGGTAAAGCAATTCATGGCTGAGCAAAATATATTCAAAATCGCCGAAAACCTTTTTCTCTCTCGAAAAGCTGATGTAAGGAAGTTCCCCGGCAATGTGCAAAGAAATACGCGCACACACCGGCATCAACCGGTAAAGATCGGAAGTCACCGGGAAACTATCGCCCAGCAGATTTTGCGGTTCGGGAAAATCTCCCCACCAAGCCCGGTCGAGTTCGGTTTCCCGGTACAGCTCTTTTATTTCCATAACCGCAGGATTATAAAATCTGGATCAAAGACCTCGCCACCAACTGTTCGCCTGCAATCACATAATTAGTTAAGATGACCTCTTCGATCGCTTCTTTCAGACTATATCCCAACGGAATATAAGCCGCCGCATCCAAAACCTGACGCGTAGAAAGCGAAACCGACAACGCCTCTTTCTGTTCCGCATAGCGCAACACCCGGGCTGTTTCCGCCAGCAATGCCGCTGTTTTCGCGGGCACTGCCGGATAACGCAATAAAATCAGCTCCGCTTCCTCCTCCGGTGTCAGGTAATCCAGTTGCACCTTTATAAAACGATCTTCAAAAGCCGAATCCAGCCGCTGGGTGGAAACATAGGCAAATCCGGTATTTCCCGCAGCGACAAACAAAACGTTTTCTCCTTTCACATAACGGACTCCGGAATCTTCATCGTATAAATAAGACTGTTGCCTGTCGAGAATCGTCATCAGAAAATTAGCCGCCACCATAGGAATACGTGTCAGCTCGTCCAGAAAAATCAAAGTAGGCCTACCGGAAGTAAACGCCTTAAAAAATTCCGACCGGACAGCTTTCGTCTTTCCTTCATCTCCGATAACCAATCCGCCTAAAAACAATTTCTTCGGCTTAAAAGCCTGTCCCATATCGAAAGCATAATACTCCATCCCCATAGCCTCCGCCAATTCCCGGGCAACCGACGATTTTCCGCACCCTTTCGGCCCCAGCAGAAAAGGATATTTTTTCAAATAGAGCGTATGACACAAAAACTCCCATTTTTTCAAAGAGATACAAAGCTGCTCCGAATGCTTGGGCGGAGAGAAAGAAACTTTCCGAAATTCCGGGAACAAACTATTTTCCAATGTTTCCTGCGTTGTTTTCATATCATGGGATTTTCAGGCAAAGATATATTTTCCGGCACAGAATCCCGGAGAAAACCTTTCTTCTTTTTCTCCAATTTCATCACAGAAGGAATGAAAAACGACACTCCGCCCAAAAGGACAATCACGCTTCCCCCGATGACAAAAGCATTCGAAACCCCGATCTGGTCGGCAATAAACCCGGTAGCCAAAATACCGACCATAGAAGGCAAAAGGCTCAGGCTGCCGAAAAGCGAAAACACCCTTCCCAGAGCCGAATGTTCTATATACGTTTGCAAAAGTGTCGTAAAAGGACTACTATAAAAAGGAGCAGACAAACCACCGATAATCGTCAATCCTGCAAACCAAACAAACTGGTCGGGCGATAAGCAGCCGGAAATTAAAATATAAGTACCTAATACTAAATAGGAGACATTGATCAATATCACTTTCCGCAATTTGATTTTCCACAATCCGATAATCACGCCTCCGGCCAGCATTCCAGCACCCCACACCACTTCTACCAAACTCATCTGATAAGTATTTCCTCCAAAATGATTCACCGTCATCAACGGAAAAAGAATAGAGACAGGCATCAGGAAAAAAGTGACCGATATGGAAATCCCCATCAGCCACGCCAATCCCCTGTGTTTTCCCACTTCAATAAGTCCTTCCCGCATCTCCCGGAAAACGCTTCTGCCCTTTTCTTCTTTCTCCCGGACCGGATCGGGAATTACCACGAACAGCAATGCCGTACAGGCAATAACCGCTCCTAAAACATCCACCATCATCACGGCGGTCATATCCAAAGCCGTGATAAACACAGCCCCTAAAGCAGGCCCGGCAATACTGCTCACCGAATGCAAAGCCTGATTCACCCCGGCAATCCGCATCAATTCCGATTTCGGAGCCAGCATCGGGATGGCGGCCTGCATGGCAGGTGAATGAAAAGCGTTCCCTATGCTCCGCAAGGACATCAGAATATAAATCAGCCACAATTCCGCCATATCGAAATAAAACAGCAATCCCAGAATCAAAGAGCATAACGCCACAAAACTATCGGCAGCGATCATCGTCCATTTTCGCTTCCAGCGATCTACATACACTCCCGCCACAGGCCCCAACACCGCCTGAGGCAATAAAGTGGCCAATACGGCATACGCCAGCACTTCCGCACTCTTGGTCTCGATACTCAACCAGAACATCACGGAATAGCCGACAATAGCACTACTCAGGATTGAAAATAACTGTCCTGACCAGATGATAATAAATTTCTTTTTCCAATTTTCCATAAATTGAATCGAATCAGCTAAACACAAAATCACACAACTCCTTTCCCGCCCTGCCTGGGAAAGAATAAAAATCACACTTCACGTTATTTCTTCCTAATACAGCCGACAGACCTCAACACTGTATTCCGTCAAAAATCCTCATTGCTAATCCGTTTTTGATAAGTAGTTACAAAAATAAAATAAATTATAAATATGAATATATTTTCAGATATAAAAATTCACTGAAAACTTCTTTTTCATTCATCCCCACTCATCTTTGAACAGAAACAAACGAACAATCAGCACATTAACCCTCGTTATTTTTCCAAATGTTTTTCGCATATAAACAAAAATCCGGGTTTCCTGCCCGCCTATGGCTCCAGAAAACCCGGAAATTCTAACCCTCACCCGGTTTAACGATAGTTCATTTAAACACCTTTACCCGGTCTTCCAACGGTTTAAACTCTTTTTTGGCAGGAGGTTCCGAAGGTATGCCGAATGGCATTTGAGCCAACAACTCCCAGGAATCCGGCAACTTCCACTCCTTAGCGACAACCTCGTCGATCAATGGATTATAATGCTGTAAAGAAGCCCCGAATCCGGCATCTTCCAGCATGGTCCATACGGCCAGCTGCTGCATTCCTGCCGATTGCATAGCCCATTCCGGGAATTTATCATGATAAAGCGGATAAGCCTTCTGCAATCCTTCCACCACAATCCGGTCGTTGAAAAAAAGCACCGTCCCGTATCCCGAAGCAAACGACTTATTGATCTTCGCTTCCGTTGTTACAAAAGCGGGAGCCGCCACCACTTTCTTTAAAGTTTCCTTTACGATCTCCCACAATTTTTTATGATGTTCGCCTAACAAAAGGACAAAACGGGCAGACTGGGAATTGAATGCAGAAGGAGTATGCAACGCTGCAAAATCAATGATTTCCTCTATTTCTGCATCGGAAATAAGCGATTTACTACCGATGGCATAATAACTGCGCCTATGTTTTAAAGCTTCTTTTAAATTTCTTTCCATAACTACTGTTATTTAATTTAACGATATACGCAAAACACGTATATAAAGATATAAAAAAATCTCATACACCGCTATCCATACACCGTATAATTTAATCTTGCCGCTCACGGCATAGAACCCGCTAAAATCGTCTAATATTTTAAAGTTTTTAACTGCCGATTTTTCAACGAAATACCTATCTTTGCCGCAATTTTATTTTAACCAGCTAAGCAAAAGGAAATGCAGCAATCCGACTACATCATAGATGTCCGAAACGTACATAAAAACTACAAGGACAAAGTAGTGCTCGACAATATCAACTTGTCGGTAAAAAAAGGTGAATTTGTCACCATTCTCGGCCCCTCTGGATGTGGTAAAACGACCCTGTTACGCCTGATCGCCGGATTTCTGCCGGCCTCTTCGGGAGAAATCCGCATCGCAGGAAAAAATGTAACGGGCATTCCCCCCTATAAACGTTCGGTAAACACGGTATTTCAGAAATACGCTTTGTTTCCCCATTTAAACGTATATGACAACATTGCCTTCGGATTGAAATTGAAAAAACTTTCCCGGCCTGAAATCGATAAAAAAGTAGCCAGAGTATTAAAAATGGTCAGCATGACCGACTACGAATACCGTTCGGTGGATTCCTTGTCCGGGGGACAACAACAAAGGGTGGCGATTGCCAGGGCGATCGTGAACGAGCCGGAAGTACTGTTACTCGACGAGCCTTTGGCCGCCCTCGACCTGAAAATGCGCAAGGATATGCAAATGGAATTAAAAGAATTGCATAAAAACCTGAACATCACATTCCTGTATGTCACTCACGATCAAGAGGAAGCCTTGACATTGAGCAACACGGTTGTCGTAATGAGCGAGGGAGTTATCCAGCAGATCGGGACACCTATGGACGTATATAACGAACCGGCAAACTCTTTTGTAGCCGATTTTATCGGGGCAAGCAACATTCTGAATGCGGTTATGGTTAAAGATAAATTAGTACACTTTGCCGGGCACGATTTTACCTGCGTGGATAAAGGATTCGGCGAAAACACACAAGTCGATGTCGTCATCCGTCCCGAAGATATTATCATTTCGGAGGACGCCGATAAATCCATGTTTTCAGGGAAAGTAGAATCCATCGTATTCAAAGGCGTTCATAACGAAATGACCGTAGTCACCCCGGAAGGGTATGAATTCCTGATTCACGACTACGACCCTTATACCATCGGACAGACTTTAGGACTGTCGATCAAACCTTTCGACATTCACGTTATGAAAAAAGAAAGGCTGTGCAATACTTTTGAAGGTAAACTGATAGACTCCACACATGTAGAATTTTTAGGCCATGTATTTGAATGCAGTGAGGTCGGAGGCATCGAAAACAACACGGAAGTAAAAGTGGAAGTGGATTTCGGAGACGTAGAACTGCTCGACAACGAAGGCATGATAGAAGGAGAGGTGAAATATATTCTCTACAAATGCGACCGTTACCATCTTACCGTACTGACAGACTGGGACGAGAATATCTATGTAGATACCCAGGATGTGTGGGACGACGGGGATAAAGTAGGAATCAGCATTCCTCCGGATAAAATAAGAGTTATTCACCTGTAAACAAAATAAGAAGTTGAAAAAAAGGCAGTTTGGTCGTTTTGGAGTGCAGAAAAATTGGGCGATTCCCTATTCCGTTTTTCTGTTCATCTTTGTGGTGATCCCTTTGATATTAATCGGATATTACGCCTTCACCGATGTCTATGGAAATTTTAGCTTAACTAATTTTACCAAATTCATACATCATACCGAAACGGTAAATACGTTCGTCTATTCGATCGGCATAGCGATCATAACTACCCTGTTCTGTATATTGATAGGCTATCCGGTAGCCTATATTTTGAGTAAAAATATATTCAGGTCCACCTCTGTCATCGTCATGCTGTTTATCTTACCGATGTGGGTAAACACATTGATCCGCACGCTCGCCACCGTAGCACTTTTCGACTTTCTGAAACTCCCGTTGGGTGAAGGGGCTTTAATCTTCGGGTTGGTTTATAACTTCTTACCCTTCATGATCTACCCGATCTATAACGTATTATCCAAAATGGACAACAGCCTGGTAGAAGCCGCACAGGATTTGGGAGCCAACCCTTTTCGCGTATTTATGAGAGTCACCCTTCCCCTTTCCATGCCCGGAGTGACCAGCGGGATCCTGATGGTTTTCATGCCTACGGTTTCCACGTTCGCCATCGCCGAACTTTTAACTCTGAACAATATAAAATTATTGGGGACTTCCGTACAGGAAAGCATCAACAACGGCATGTGGAATTACGGAGCCGCCATTTCCCTGTTAATGTTACTGTTAATCGGCATCAGCAGCCTGTTTACCGATGAGAAATCAACCGAGGAAGGAGGAACGCTATGAAAAATATCATCGCTAAATCCTATATCGGGTTACTGTTGGCCATTCTGTATTCCCCTATCCTGATCATCATTATCTTTTCATTTACCGAAGCTAAAGTGTTGGGAAACTGGACAGGCTTTTCCACTAAATTATACACCTCTCTATTTACCGGAGGAATCGACAACGCCCTGTTTCGTACCTTGCTGAACACTTTTGCCATCGCCTTTCTGGCAGCAACGGCATCGACCGTCCTGGGCAGCTTTGCGGCGATCGGCATTTTCAATCTAAGCCGGAAAAGCCGGAACACCATGCTCTTTTTGAATAATATTCCGATTTTAAATCCGGAAATCATCACCGGCGTTGCCCTTTTCCTGCTCTTTGTCAGCCTGGGAATCACACAAGGCTTTACGACCGTGGTTTTAGCGCACATCACCTTTTGCGTGCCTTATGTGGTCTTAAGCGTACTGCCCAAACTCCGGCAAATGAATCCCAGCCTTTACGAGGCAGCTCTCGATTTAGGGGCAACCCCGATGCAGGCCCTTCGCAAAATCATTATTCCGGAAATCAAGCCGGGAATTATCAGTGGTTTTATCCTGTCGTTCACCCTCTCTTTCGACGATTTCGTGATCAGTCTGTTCACGATCGGAAACGAAGGCCTTCAAACCCTTTCTACCTATATCTATGCAGATGCCCGGAAAGGCGGTTTGACTCCGGAGTTACGTCCCCTTACTTCTTTAATATTTATTGTCGTACTTTTACTATTGGTTATCGTAAACCTTAGAGCCGGTAAATCGGCAAAAAACAACGAATAAAAATGACAAGAAAACTATTTTGGATCATCGTAACGGGTTTTTGGCTGCTTTCTTCCTGCCATACCGGAAAAGATACCAGGGAATCCATTCTTAAAATATATAACTGGGGAGATTATATAGACGAAGAAGTGCTGAAAGATTTTCCCCGCTGGTATAAGGAACAAACCGGAGAAGAGGTGAAAATCATTTATCAGGTGTTCGACATCAATGAGATCATGCTGACCAAAATAGCCCGGGGAAAAGAGGACTTCGATCTGGTTTGCCCCTCGGACTACATCATCGAAAGAATGATGAATATGGATTTACTCCAACCTATCAGCCGTGATTTCGGCAAAACTCCCGATTATATCCAAAACATTGCACCCTATATCAACCATGAGCTGAACAAACTCAGTAAACCGGGACAAACTACGACCGATTACGCAGTTCCCTATATGTGGGGCACGACCGGCATACTCTACAACACGGCCTATGTCCCGCAGGAAGATGTAGCATCCTGGGAATGCTTGTGGAATCCCCGGTATAAAGGGAAAATGCTGATGAAAGACAGTTACCGGGATGCCTATGGTGTCGCGATGCTTTACGCATACAGAGACAAACTCGACAAAGGGCAAATCTCGGTGGATAGCATCATTAACGATTACAGCACTTCCGCTATCGATACGGCAGAAATCTATCTGAAACGGATGAAACCTCTGTTAGCGGGCTGGGAAGCGGATTTCGGCAAAGAAATGATGACGAAATCGAAAGTCTGGATCAACATGACCTGGAGTGGGGATGCACAATGGGCGATTGAAGAAGCGGAAAAAATAGGTACGGAACTGAATTATTCCATACCGGAAGAAGGCAGCATGATCTGGTACGACGGCTGGGCAATCCCAAAATACGCACGCAATCCCAAAGCGGCGAGTTATTTTATCAATTACCTGTGCCGTCCGGACATTGCAATCCGCAACATGAACACCATCGGATATGTAAGCGCCGTAGCAAGTCCGGAAATTATGGAACAGGCGCAGGACTCCACCCTGGAAGAATATTCCAACGTAAGTTATTTCTTTGGAGAGGCCGGCAAGAAAATCAAAGTAAACCACACAATGTATCCCGATATAAAGATCGTAGAGCGCTGTGCGATGCAACGGGACTTCGGGGCACATACGGAAGAAGTATTGGATATGTGGTCGAGCGTAAAAGGCGATAACCTGAACCCGATGATTCTGATCGTCATTTTCCTCACCATTCTGTTACTTCTGTTCTTCGGTATATACAGCAAATATAAGAAATACCGCAATCATAAAGCGATACGGTTATTAAAAAGCCGTCGCCATAAATAACGGCAAAGGGGGGGGACGAATCTCATGGGATTCGTCCCCCCTCTTATTTTATAATGACTAAGACTCGATCCTGTCAGACCGATTCTTAGTGCATCGTTTTAGTCCCTTCTTCTCTTATTTCCGGATATACCGGAAAATCTAATCTTCCAATTCTCCGAATTTTCCTGCATTCAAATCATCGAAAGCCTGCAAAATTTCGTCTTTGGTATTCATCAAAAAAGGGCCGTAAGCCATAATCGATTCCCGGAGAGGCTTTCCGCTCAGCACCAACAACAAACCTCCCGATGCCGTGGATACGGAAATCCTCTCTCCCTTATTCCTGAACAAAACAAAATAATCCTCGGGCGCATCGTCCGTATCGTTCACTCGCACCTGCCCTTCTATCACCAAAATCCCCGTATTATATTCCTCCGGCAGGCTAAACTGTATCCGGGCCCCGGGATTCAGCCGTATATTATACATCTCGATTTCTGTAAATGTAGTAGCGGCCCCTTTCGTCCCCTCATACTCCCCTGCAATAACCTCTACCACACCTGCCTGTTCCGGCAAAATATACTTCGGAATCCGTTCATTTGTAATCGTTTGATACTTTGGAGGCGTCATTTTATCTTTTGCCGGCAAATTTACCCAAAGCTGCACAACCTGAAACGGACCTCCTTTCCTGCTAAATTCAGATTCATGATATTCCTTGTGCAAAATACCTGCTCCGGCCGTCATCCACTGAATATCCCCGGGACTGATCACCCCTTTGTTTCCCCGGCTATCGTGATGTTGCACTTTACCTTGATAGGCAATGGTTACGGTTTCAAACCCGCGATGGGGATGTACACCTACTCCCCGGGGCTCTTCACGAGGGGTAAAATCGATTCTGGCATTGTAATCCAATAAATAAAACGGGCTCATCCGGTCGGGACGCATATCGTATCCATTCGGGAAAAAATTATGAACCCGGAAACCGTCGCCCACCATATGGGCAGGGGGAGGCGGTAAAACCTGTTGAACTTCTTTCTCTTTCATGTCGATAAACTATTTTCCAACATAAACGTTACAAACCGAGAAAAGTTTTGCTATCCGCTTTTCCTTTCCTAAAAAGAAAAACCGGATTTCACCCTATCAGGCTAAATCCGGAATTTCCTAAAATCGGCAGGCTAAAATAACCCGTTTATATTACTTTTTAAATGCCTCGTCCATATGTGCAGCTGCACGCCGTCCGTCGCCCATAGCCAGGATAACGGTAGCTCCGCCACGTACAATATCCCCACCTGCATAGAAGTTCGGAATATTCGATTGCATGGTCGAATCGTCCACTACAATCGTCCCCTTCCGGGATACTTCCAGTCCTGCAACCGAACGCGGGACAATAGGATTAGGAGACACACCCACGGCCACCACGACTACGTCCGCATCGATCAGGTATTCGCTTCCTTCTACCGGGACAGGCCTGCGTCTGCCACTTGCATCCGGCTCGCCGAGTTCCATCTTTTGCACTTTCACCTGTTTTACCCGTCCACGCTCATCCTGGATATATTCAACCGGATTAGTCAGAGTGATAAATTCGCATCCTTCCTCCTTGGCATGTTTTACCTCTTCCAAACGGGCGGGCATCTCTTCTTCGCTACGGCGATATACGATCATGGCTCTTTCCGCCCCCAGCCTCTTGGCAGTACGCACAGAGTCCATAGCCGTATTTCCTCCGCCGACCACCACCACATTCCGTCCCCGGAAAACAGGAGTATCGGCCTCCTCACTATCGGCGCCCATCAAATTAACACGGGTAAGGTATTCATTCGACGACAATACTCCATTGGCATTCTCTCCCGGTATATTCATAAAATTCGGCAACCCGGCACCCGATGCCACATAAAATCCCTGAAACCCTTCTTTTTTCAAATCATCGATCCCCTCTGTCATGCCCACGATAAAATTTGTGACGAACTTCACGCCCATCTTACGAAGGTTATCGATTTCCACATCCACGATATGATTCGGCAGACGAAACTCCGGGATCCCGTATTTCAGTACCCCTCCGATTTCATGAAGTGCTTCGAACACAGTAACATCGTATCCCCGTTTCACCATATCTCCGGCAAACGACAGTCCGGATGGCCCCGAGCCGATCACAGCGATCTTAATTCCATTCGGAGCAGCGATTTCCGGAATAGAGATTTTACCGGATTCCCGTTCATAATCAGCGGCAAAACGTTCCAGATATCCGATAGCGACCGGAACTTTTTTCAATTTCTGCAAATAAAAACATTTCGATTCACATTGCTTTTCCTGTGGGCATACCCGTCCGCAAACAGCCGGCAATGCACTGGTTTGCTTCAGCACGGCGGCAGCCTCCAATATCTCTCCCCTCTCTATATTCTTTATAAATCCAGGAATATCGATATTTACAGGACAACCCTCCATACAGGTGGGATTCACACAATCCATACACCGCTTAGCCTCTTGTATTGCCATCTCTTCCGTCAATCCGGTATTTACCTCCATTCTCTGGCTGGTGATACGCTCCGCCGGAGAGCGCTCGGGCATCTTCACCCGTTCGATCCCTGTCCTTTCTTTAGCTTTCACATTTTCACGGAGAGCCTTTCTCCATTCCGAATTTCTATCGCTTATCATTTCTTTTTCCATTTAATCAGTTCATTTCTTCCATTTTCTCCGTTTCGATCTCCTTATACCCTCCCAATCTCGCCAACATCTCGTCGAAATCGATTTGGTGAGCGTCGAATTCCGGCCCGTCCACACAAGTAAACTTCGTTTTACCCCCCACAGTAACCCGGCAGGCACCGCACATTCCTGTGCCGTCCACCATAATAGCATTTAAACTGGCAATGGTGGGAATATCATATTTTTGGGTCAGCAATGAACAAAACTTCATCATGATTGCCGGCCCCAGCGTCAGGCACAAATCCACTTTTTCACGAGCGATCACCTCTTCCATCCCGGCAGTCACCAAACCTTTTTTTCCATAACTCCCGTCGTCCGTCATTACAATCACCTCATCCGAAACTTTACGTACTTCTTCTTCCAAAATCACCAATTCTTTCGTCCGGGCTGCAATGATCGTAATCACACGGTTCCCGGCAGCCTTAAATCCCTGAACAATGGGCAACAGGGGAGCCATCCCGACACCGCCTCCACAAGCCAGCACCGTACCGACCTTAGATATCTCCGTCGGTTTTCCCAACGGCCCGACCAAATCCGTAATGTAATCCCCTTCGTTCAGATCGCATAACTTGGTAGAAGAAACCCCCATTTTCTGTATGACCAGCGTAATAGTCCCTTTTTCAACATCGGCATCGGAAATTGTAAGCGGCATACGTTCTCCTTTCTCTCCCACCCGGACAATCACAAAATTACCCGGCTTACGCGATTTAGCAATCATCGGTGCTTCCACCACCATCTGCACAACTTTCTCAGAAAAATACGTTTTTTTCAGAATCTTATTCATCTCTATTTAAGTTAAAAACGGTTATCACAGACAGCAATCTTGAACATACTGCCTGCACCCCCTTAAAATTACGACTGCAAAATTACTTTCTATTTCCTCACAAACAATGTTTTGAGTGAAAATTAAACAAAAACACTTATATTTGTACGGAAAAATGAAATTTCTGGACAGCAGACACGAAGAATTAGGACTTCCAATATCAAAAAGTGAAAAACATGGATAAAAAGAAACGGATCAACGTAGTTTATTCCACCAATCCCGATTTCAGTTATGAGTACGACGGAATTTCCGAACCGGAAACCCTAAATCCGGAGAAACAAAACCTGCGGGTAACGATCGATTCCAAGCAGAGAGGCGGAAAAACGGTTACTTTAATACAGGGATTTATAGGAAAAGAAGAAGATTTGAAAGAATTGGGTAAACTACTAAAAAATAAATGCGGTGTCGGCGGAAGCATCAAAGACGGGGAAATTATTATACAGGGAGCTTTAAAGGATAAAGTGCTGGCTATCTTAAAAGAGCACCGCTACCGGGCGAAATAAATCCGGCCTTCCTGTTCTGTTTTTTTGAAATCAAATATTTTATAACCTTAAAATACTATTCCGGGGAACTTTTGAAAGTTCCCCGGAATAGTATTTCACGATTCTCCTGCTTCCTCCCCTTTCCGGTTTGATCTATCGATCTTCATCCGAAAACAAGTATCCCTTAAATCGGTTATCGTTTCATTCCTTTACCGACCTGTTCCCTGTTCAAAACAGGCACCTGTTCCGGCTGAGCAATAATCGCTCTATCCCGGTCGGTGTCCACTCGAAACGACTTCCTGATCAGCCACAATGAAACAAGAAGCGTGCAGGCCTCTGCCACGGGCACATTATACCAAATGCTTTCAATTCCAAACAATACCGGAAACACGACAATGCCGATCCCCACAAACACCAACCCCCTCAATAATGAAATAATAATCGATATCTGAGCATTTCCCATTGCGGTAAAATAACTCGATGCCAAAATATTCAGCCCGTTCATTAAAAAAGCAAACGCATAAATGGAAGTTCCAACCACAGCGATTCTCAACACTTCCGAATCACCTGTCCGGAAAAACAGGGTGACGATTTGCTTTCCACCAAAAAACAAGACACTAAAAAGTAATATCCCCAACCCCAGATTCGTCCGAAACGCGATCCTTAAAACAGCCTTGACCCGGTCTAAACGTCCTGCACCGAAATTATAACTCATAATCGGAATACACCCGTCGGAAATCCCCAAAAAAATGGTCGTTCCGATAAACAGCACATAATTCGTAGCGGTAAAAGCCGCCACCCCTTGCTCTCCCAAATAATGCATCATAGTCACATTGAACAGATACACCGTAATCCCTGCCGACAATTCAGACATCCCCTCCGACGAACCGTTGTAAAACATCTTCCATACCCAACGACGCCGAAAATGCCCTGCCCCCAAAGGGAGCAGGCTCTGTTTCCTGACCAGCAAAGAATAGTTCAGGATCAGACCGATGGTAAAAGCAATCCCGGTGGCCAAGCCGGCACCTTTGATTCCCCAGCCGAATTGGACGACAAACAACAAATTAAAAACGATATTCAATACAACGGTTCCGCTCAACACCAGCATCGCATATAAAGGACGCCCGGTAGCCTTTAACACATAATCACCCAGAAACATAACGGAGAGTATAGGAAAAAAGGGCACTAAAGCCCGGATATATTCCACAGATCCGGCTTGCAATGCTTCGTTCGCACCCAACCAAAAAGCAATTTTTCCGGCGAAAGTGAAAATCAATAAACTGACCGAAAAAGAAAAAAACAGTAAAAAGAGGAAAGCCGTCGTAAACGCATCGTTCGCTCCTTTGCGATCGCGCCGTCCCAGACAAATACCGATCAAAGTCTGGCATCCCACTCCCATAACGATCGCAAAAGCAGTCATAAAGCTATAACACGGCAATACCAGGTTTACACTGGCAAGGGCATTCGCTCCAACCCAACGTCCCAGCACAATCCCGTCGATAATAGATTGAATCCCCACAAAAAGCAACCCGATCACACCGGGCAAAGCAAACTTTAAAAACAATCCGGGAATTTTCTTTGTAGCCAATTCACGCTCTTCTACGGACACATTAGATCCGATATTTTCAGCCGTATTCATCGTCATTACCTCTTAAAATTACGGCTGCAAAGGTAAGCTTCCGGAAACTAAACTAAATTACCCTATGGTAATTTCGCACCTATACGATTATTTTTAGCCCGGATTCGGCTTAAAGATTGCGGGGTGATTTGTAAATAAGAAGCAATGTATTTCAAAGGTATTTTCTGCATCAATTCCGGATTGGCCTTTACCCACATCTCGTATTGCTCGCGGGCATCGTTCCAGCTGTAATGGGTAAAATAATGCTCATATTCCAACAGATATTTTTCCAGTAACTTACGTCCCCAGTTAGCCAATTCCAACGAATAATGATACAATTCTTCCAGTTTTGCCGAAGGAATCTTTAACAATATGCTATCCTCCAACGCTTCTACATTCATTGTCAGAAATTCTCCGGGGCCTCCCACCGCCATATCCCCCGTAGTAGCGAACCACAAGGTAATGTCTTTGTCTTCTCTCATCACATAAGCCCTTAACAAACCTTCTTTCACAAAATAAGTGTTCCGTATATGTCCTCCTTCACTTACAATGACCTCTCCTTTCTTACATTCGACTTCTACCATATCCCGAAACAACATATCGACCCCCTCAGAAGAAATAGGATATACCTCTTGTTGCTTTTTTATAAAACACTCCATACGTTTATTTTAAATAACAGAGTGTCATCTTACCCCGATAACCGGAAATCCGGCATCGGCATAAAACGACACTCCTGTTTATCGAATTGGTCTAATATGCAACTTCACTATATCTCCACAGACAGGAAACCCCTGACCGGGATTCCCCGGCTTCACGATATATTAAAGCCATTTTACCAAAGCGAAATCCTGACGGTGAGGCAACAACGGACTCTTAGGATAAATACGAATTGCCAGATTCAACAAGCCCGGATTATCGGCTGTTACATCGATATGATAACAAGCCTGTCCGTTCTCCTGATATACGGGTGTGAAATCGTGTTTCTCGCGTATAACCATTTTGTCGTTGTCCAACTCAGCCACCACTAATTCCACTCCGACCTCGTGCATATCCAGCTCTCCGATTTCCAAAGTCACTTCTCCGTAATACGATTTTCCCAGAGCAATGATCTGCTTGGAGCGGTTCGGCAAATCTAAGCCTACCAGCTCAATGTTATCCCACTCCCTGGTAATCTTATTTTTCCATTCCGTAATCTCGGTAGCCATAGCATAATGATCGGCAATCATTTTATGATAACGTTCCGACATAGGAATATAGTATTGCCGTTCGTAATCGAGCAACATCCGGTTGGTCGTAAAATTGGAAGCCACTTTAGCGATCGTGTTTTTGATATAACTGATCCACTTCGGCGACAGGCCGTTTTCGTCCTTATCATAGAACAAAGGAGCGATCTGATCGTCGATGATATTATAAATCATTTCAGAATCCAATTCATCCTGTAAAGCCTGATTCTCGAACGTACGTTCCATCGGCAGCATCCAGCCGGAATCGGGACGGTAACCTTCTACCCACCAACCGTCGAGCACACTGAAATGCATCACACCGTTCATGGCGGCTTTTTCTCCACTTGTCCCGGAAGCCTCCTGCGGACGGGTCGGAGTGTTCATCCAAACGTCCACTCCCTGCACCATCTTCTTTGCCAAATCCATATCATAATTCGGCAGGAAAATAACCTTACCCAGGAACTGGGGATATTTAGACACTTCCACGATACGTTTGATCAAATCCTGTCCTGCCTTGTCTGCAGGATGTGCTTTACCGGCAAACACGAACTGTACCGGATGTTCGGGATTGTTCACAATCTCGTCCAAACGCTCCAAATTCCTAAACAGCAGGTGAGCACGTTTATAAGTGGCGAAACGACGGGCAAACCCGATCGTCAAAATATCGTCCCGCAGAGTTTCCCTGATCTCAAGCACCTGCCGTGGGGTGAAATAAGAAGCAGCGGCACCACTCGTCAATAAATTTTTAATATGATCGATCAGCCGTTTTCTTAACTGAGTTCTCACATTATATACGGTAGCATCCGGCACTTTATAAATCTCTTCAAAACAACTCTTGTCATAGTGATGAGTTTTAAAATCCGGTCCGAATACCGATTCATCGATCTCTTTCCACTGCGAAGCAGCCCAAGTCGGGAAATGTACACCATTCGTGACATAACTGATATGTAATTCCTCCGGCATATATCCCGGCCACAAACCTTTGAAAATTTCCCGGCTTACTTTACCGTGCAACCAGCTGACGCCGTTCACTTCCTGAGCGAGATTGGCAGCTAAAAAGCTCATAGAGAACTTTTCATTCGGATCGGCCACATTAATCTTACCCAAGCTCAGCAATTGTTCCCAACTGATCTTTAAGCGATCGGCATAGTGAGAAATATAAGTACGCAGCATATTTTCAGAAAATGCATCGTGACCTGCAGGAACAGGAGTATGGGTGGTAAACAAAGAAGACGAGCGGACAACCTCGAGCGCTTCCGGGAATGAAAGGCCTTCTTCAGAAATATATTCCTTCAAACGCGACAATCCGGTAAAAGCAGCATGCCCCTCATTGCAATGGTAAATAGACGCCTTTATCCCCAATTTACGCAAAGCATGAATACCTCCGCATCCCAGCAACAATTCCTGTTTCAAACGGTTTTCCCAATCGCCCCCGTAAAGATGATGGGTAATGCTGCGGTCTTCTTTCAGGTTATCCTCGAAATCGGTATCCAGCAAATAAAGCTCTATCCGTCCCACATCCACACGCCAGATTCGCGCATAAACATTACGTCCAGGGAACACCATGCTGATCGTCTGCCAGTTTCCTTCTTCATCCCTCACCGGGGTAACGGCGATTTTCATAAAATCCTGAGCTTCATATTCGGCTTCCTGGTCTCCCATTGAAGAAATCTTCTGGGTGAAATATCCGTAACGGTATAACAAGCCCACGGCGGTAATTTTCGTGCCCTTGTCACTGGCTTCTTTCAAATAGTCGCCGGCCAATATCCCCAAACCGCCGGAATAAATCTTCAACGAAGAATGTAAACCGTATTCCATACTGAAATAAGCGACACCATCCCCGGACATGTGGTCTTTTCCTGCCATATAAGCCTTAAACTGTGCATACACATCCTCCAGTTTTTTCACAAACTCGGCATCGTTTTCCAACTGCTTATAGCGGGTCAGAGAAACAGAATCCAGCAGCATGATAGGATTATGTCCGCATTCTCTCCATTTTTGGATATCGATCATACGGAACAATGCCCGTGCCTCGTCGTTCCAGCACCACCAAAGATTCTTCGACAATTCTTCCAAAGCAATCAATTTCTCCGGAATAGAACGGTGAATCATGACGCTGATCCAACTGGGATTATTGACAGAAAGCTGCTTTTCGATATAAGATACCGAATCATTAATATTTAAAGGCAATTCTTTCAAACGTTCGTTCACCCGTTCGATAGCCTTATCATAAGCCTGCTTATAATATACGATCAGATTATCCCATAAAGCGATTCTTGAAACCTCCTTCGCATTTTGCCGGCTATGCTCGAACGCTTGCGGACTACTCTGCAAACAACGGCGAATCTGGTCGGCTATCGTCTCCACAACACTTCCGGTATCCCCGTCTTCCCGGCGAACCACTTCGATTCCCGGATGTTCCATATTATAATGCTCTTTTACCCACAAGCCAAAGCCGGCCAAAGTGGTAGTTATGGTCGGCACTTTAAAGGCAAGGCTTTCCAGCGGAGTATATCCCCACGGCTCATAATAAGAAGGGAACACCGTTAAATCCATACCGATCAGCAGATCGTAATACGGCATATTGAAAACTCCGTCGTTACCGTTCAGATAACTCGGAACAAAAAACACCTTTACCGAATCTTTCTCTCCATTCTGTAATTTCTTGGCCTGAATACGGTTCATCACCGGATCGTTAGCCGGATCCGAAAGATAATGGGTGAGGTATAAATTCGTGCTGGCAACTGCCTGATAAGGCTGTTCCATATTATGAAGCATCTCTTTGTTAGGCCCCGTATGCCCGCCCGGCACTAAAATAAACGCCAGCACTTCCTTCTGCAACCCATTGTCCCGGTTCAACTGCCCCAAAGCATCGATAAATACGTCAATACCCTTATTCTTAAATTCATAACGACCACTGATACCGACGATTAAAGCGTCTTCCGACACGGCACGTCCCAACAAGGCCTGAGCCACCTGTAAGAATTTTTCCCGTCCGATTTTCCGCTTATCCTCCCATTCTTCTTCTTTCGGGGTAAACACATTTTCAAAACCGTTCGGAGTGACCAAATCGACCTCTTTCTCTAAAAACTTAGCACACTCTACAGCCGTGATCTCACTCACCGTAGTAAAACAATCGGCATTCTGAGCAGCCGCTTTTTCCAACGATTGTTTGGAAACCACATTAAAACGCCGCGCCAGTTCCTCCGGTACATAATTTTTCATCTCACTGTACAACGGCAGATTATTCCCGGCGACACTACGCCCCAGCACCGTTGCATGGGTTGTAAATACACACCCCACCTGAGGCATTGCATATTTTAGGTACAACAACCCGCAACCGGTCATCCATTCGTGGAATTGGGCGATGATCCGCTGGCGGACAGAAGAATTGAAACGAACGAAACTTTCGATCACCTTACCCGAAGCATAACCGAATAGAGCAGGTTCTATATAATCCCATTGTCCGCTAATGGAATCCAATTTATATTTTTCCCAAAAAGAAGAGAATATCTCGTCCTTCTGCGTAATGAACGTACTAAAATCGACTAAAATAACGATCGGTTCTCCGGCCACGTTCCAGCGTCCGACCTTCACCCTCAACCCTTCCTGCGCTGCTCTCACACGCCACGATTTAAACAAACGGGGATCGTCTATAAATTCCGGGTTTTGCTCTGTATATCTCCACACGTCCGGTCCGATCAGAATATGGCTGTTACTATACTCCTTCACCATATTCAGAGCTTTCGTCGAAATAACCGTATGAATCCCTCCTACTTTATTACAAACTTCCCAGCTCACCTCGAACAAATAAGCCGGATTCTTCAATTTATTACTCTCCATATTGATATTCTGAAATTAAAATATTCCGAATGTAAGCATTTTTATTTTAAAAAGATGTGTTTACTGCACAAAAAAACAAAAATCTGGAAGTAAACGAATCCTCTCTGTTTACTCCCAAATTTTTATTCAATCGACTTCAGCAAACAGCATGCCGTCTTATTTTTTAGCTGTTTTTTTTGCAGCTTTATTTCCTTTTTCTACTTTCTCCGATTTCAATGTTTCTACTTTTTCCTTTTTAGAAACAACCGCTTTTTTCTCTACTTTCTCTTTCTTGATAGCAACCGCTTTTTTCACAGCCTTAGCTTTCTTTTCTTCACTTTCGGCTTTCACAGCCGCTACCGAATCTTTCTTTACACTCTGATTTTTCGAGGGAGATTCACTTTCACGATCTACCCGTACGATAAAATCACTCAATACATTCATATAATTGATAAATGCTTCATAAGGAGTGGCGTAAGGAGTGAAATACTGATGAATCGCACCGTCCGAAAACATTTTTGTACACATATAATAAAAATGGTCGCTGGCCTGCAAACATTCGAAATCATACGTCAAAGTTTTATCCTTCAACGCATTCACTTTATCTTTCAGCTTATATAACTCTTCGAAAGCTTCATTTTGAAGCTCGTTTCCAAGCCATGCAGAAAGATCGCGTTCTTCATCTGCCCAGGAAATAGGGAAAGGCACATGCAAAGGAGCGACTGGCTGATGTTTGGCAGCAGCTTCTTTCGGAGTTAGAAATTCAAAATTTCCACTGGTCAAAACCTTCTCGGGTAAAGAGGCAAAGAAATCGAAAATTCCGGAGTCGGCCGACTGATGCTCGCCTAAAGTTTCATAATCCATGAATAAATTCACGATCTCCTCATCTTCCCCGACAGCATTTAACCAAGCCGAAAATTTATCGGCCGTCAAAGGCCATTCTCCCCATCCTCTATCTGAAAAACGGAAAGCAATATCGTCGCTTAAACGAAAATTCTTCAGTAACAGCTTTAATTTAGGATTAATAGCGTTCGTATATACATAGTTGGGGCTTTTCCATCCCAGAACATGCTTAGCCCCTTCGGTGAGCATCGTTTTGTAACCCATACGTGCCACCATATCGCCTATTTCGTCAGAATAAATCAATTCCGTGTTTCTAAAAGTCACCGGCTTTTGCCCGAATAACTCTTTCATCAGGTCTGCATGCAGCTTCACCTGCTTCTTGAACTCGGCTTCATCGACCAGCGACACCAGAGAATGAGAATAAGTTTCCGCCATAAACTCCACCGATCCGGTAGCGGCGAGTTCTTTAAAACTATCGATAACCTCAGGTGCATACAACCTAAATTGCTCCACTGCCATCCCGGAAATAGAAAAACTTACCTTGAAGTTTTTCCCGTATTTCCGGATTAAATCAAGCATCATCCGATTTGCAGGCAGATAACAACGTTCTGCCACCTTCCGGATAATCGTACGATTGGCAAAATCGTCATAATAATCACAGTTCTTACCTATGTCGAAAAAATGATATTTTCTCAAACGAACCGGCTGATGAACCTGAAAATACAAACACAATGTTTTTTTATCCATGATATATTTATTTGAAAAATTTACTAATTAATTCAAAGCCTCCTCACTAAAATATTTCTACCTTTCTATATAACAACATCTTATCCCGGTGTAAACACCGGCAATCACGATTGCTTTACTTCTTCGTAAATCTGTTTTAATTTATAAGCCGCATTTTCCCATTTTAGCGCGTTCACTTCATACATCCCGTATTTTACGGCAAATTTGGGTAATGCGGGATAAGCCAGCAAGCCGTATATTGCATCGGCCATAGCATCCACATCCCAAAAATCGACCTTTATTGCATGCCGCAGGACTTCCGCCACACCGGATTGCTTTGAAATAATCGTAGGCACACCGGAACGCATCGCCTCCAAAGGAGAAATACCGAAAGGTTCGGAAACGGAAGGCATCACATATACATCACTGTGTGCAAACATTTTTTGTACATCCTGTCCCCGCAAGAAACCTGTAAAATGAAACTTCGTTGCAATTTTTAATTTAGCTACCCGACGTATAGAACGGTTCATCATATCGCCACTCCCCGCCATAACAAAACGTACGTTCGGATACTTTTTTAAAACCTTACTGGCCGCTTCGATAAAATATTCCGGTCCTTTCTGGTAAGTGATACGTCCCAGGAAAGTCACGATTTTATCTTTCACTCCTCTGTCCACTTCCATTTCAGAATAAGATTGAAAATCGACAGCGTTGTGTACGGTAACCACTTTGTCGGGATTTATGCCGTAGCGGGTTATCACAATATTACGGGTTAAATTACTCACAGTAATCACCCGGTCTGCTTCCAGCATTCCCTGTCGTTCCAAATTATAAACCGTCTGGTTTACATTTTCCCCGCTTCTATCGAACTCGGTAGCATGCACATGAATCACAAGAGGTTTTCCCGACACCTTTTTCGCTGCAATTCCTGCAGCATAAGTAAGCCAATCATGTGCATGGATAACATCAAATTGCTGTTGTTGGGCTATCGTCGCAGCCACCAATGCATAGCGGGCAACCTCTTCCATCAAATTGGAGCCGTACTTTCCTGAAAATTGAAATTTGTTTTTAAATCCAATCCTCTCTTCCTTTTCCCCTGTCTTCACACTTTCGTTTACTTCCCGCTCAAACACTTCGGGCGTCATATAAGGCATCAGATTCGAACCAACCTCCATAAAGTTGATATTTTTCCAGTACTCCTCCACATCACGGTACTCATACAAAGATTCTACATCACTGGCATTGATGATCTTTGCTGCACTCTGGTCTTCGTCCCCACTTGCCTTCGGCATGACAAACAGTACGTCCACCCCCTGTTTTGCCAGACCTTTTGTCAGTCCAAGGCAAGCTGTTCCCAATCCTCCGGCGATATGAGGCGGAAACTCCCAACCAAACATTAAAACTTTAGTTTTCATAAATATATAGTTACAATAATTTCGAGTTCAATCAAGCTTCGGATCTCACTATTTGGAATATTTGTCGATCAAAGCTCCGCTCCTCAATAACTCTCCGACACTCCAGGCCTGCGAAATACATCCGTTAGGGTTGTATGGGGGATTTCCATCATATATTTCTCCCACGGAACACAGTCCGTAAACTGTCATATCTTCTTCAAATCCAGCCAGTAACTCTTTAGCTGTATTTACAAATTTCTTGCCATACAAGCGAAAATTAGCTTCAATATAAGGTCCCAGCAGCCACGGCCACACCGTTCCCTGATGATAAGCCCGGTCGCGCGTAGGCTGGTCGCCCTCATAAGTACCTTCGTATAAAGGATTTTTAGGTGCCAAAGTCCGTAAGCCTTTAGGAGTCAGCAGCTCACCTTTCACTACGTCCAGTACGCCCCGTTTCATTTCATCGGTCAGAGGACTGTATTCCAGCGAGCAGGCGATGACCTGATTAGGCCGGACAAATACGTTTTGCCCTCCACCGTCCACATAATCGGCAAGATAACCTTTCTCTTTACTCCAAAAGACGTTCACAAAGCTTTCCTTCACTTTCTCCGGCATATCTTTCCACTCTTCAACAAATTTTTTATCTCCCGCTTCCTCGGCAAGCTTCAGTGTGTAACAAATCGCATTATACCACAAGGCATTCACTTCCACCTGATAACCGGCCCGGGGAGTAACAGGCACTCCGTTTACAATCGCATCCATCCAGCTTAAGGCTTTCCCCGGCTCGGACGCCCATATCAATCCGTTATCTGTCATTTTTACATAGTCGTTCACTCCGTTCCGGAAAGTGGCCAGCACTGCCTTCATCTTATTCCCCCAGTTTTTCCACACCAGAGAATGGTCTCCCGCAGCTTCCCCATACTCCTGCACTGCCTTAAAAAACCACATCGGAGCATCCACCGAATTATAAGCGGCATGCTTATCCTTTCCAACATTAGGAAATAAACCGTTATTCAACTGCCGGGTCATGGTATCCAACACATCCTTACAAGTTTTCAGGTCATTGGCAGCCGACAGAGTTACCCCCGGCAATGCAATAAAAGTATCCCTTCCCCAGCTTCCGAACCAAGGATACCCGGCTACGATCTCGGTATCTTTCCCACGCCGCACGATAAATTGTGAAGCCGAATATTTCATACAATGCTCAAAACTATCCCGCGGAGCACGTTCATTGACAAGTTTTTGGAATTTTGTTTTCAAACGGCTTGTCGTAACCGGCTCAACAGAAGCGGAAAACACAACGCTTTCTCCCTTTTTGATCGGAAATTCAAAATATCCCGGCACGAATAAATCTTCCCGGAAATCATATCCCCGGTTTTGTTCCTCCATATATTCTACATTATAATACCAGTCGGGAGTCGCTACAAAATCATTAGCTTTATTCAACTGCATATTTAAAGCCGGGAACCCATTGTATAATTTGGAACGAATACCCTGCTCTATCTCCTGGTATTTTGTATTCGCCATCATGTTCGCTTTGGAAAGCTTGTGGATATTCCGGTAAGCCAAAAAAGGTTTCAACCGCAAGGTGGTAGCCGAATGTGCATCCAATAAAGTGTAACGAATCAGTAACTGAGCTTCGTTGTGCACCAAAACGATCTCTTTCTTCAACAATACCCCGCCTACCCGATAAGTCAGAGTATATACGGGTTCATACTCGAAATCTACAATATATTTATGTCCTCTGGGCTCATAATTGCCCGGATATTTATGAATACCTAAATTAAAAGCCTGGCCATGCTGGATCACGGTCTCATCGAGTGTAGAAAGTAACACATGTTTCTCGCTGTCGAATTCTTCTATCGGCAAGATCAGTAAACCATGATATTTACGGGTGTTACACCCGACAATAGTGGAAGACATATATCCCCCTGCACGATTCGTTGCTAAAACTTCCCTTTTCAATGAATACTCAAGATTCACTAACTCGCTTTTATTAAACTTCAAATAAGCCATAATGTCGTGATTTGATATCTTTATTTTAATTTATACACCTTATTATTTTTCCCTTCTCCATAATTCCCCCTCCCTTCTTTAACGTCACACCATTGCTAATGTTCCTTCTTAATCGGTCGAAATTCCCTTTTGCTTTTCCTTATTTTCTGTTTTTATCTTGTTTTCAGATTTTTTACCTTTCTCTTTCGTTTCTGTTTTCTTTTTACTCTGCCCGGACTTGCCCGAACGGCTTTCTTTCGATTGCTTGCGCTCTGCTTTTTCCGGCTCTGTTTCAGGCAAATTCAGCACAAAAGCCGATCTTGAGGGAATATACAGGCTCAGAAAATTTTTCCCGTTTTCATAAACCGTAAAATGTTCCACCGAATCGTCGATCCGTCCGAAACCACTGTATTTCTCGCTGTCTGAATCCAGCGCCGATACATATTTTCCAGCCTCGACCTGAAATTTATAACCGGAATAAGACCGGACAGGACTGAAATTGAACACGAATAAATACGTTCCCCTTTTAAAGATCAACACCTGCCTTTCGATATCCCGAACCAAAGGCTCAGGGACGGGAGTAAAGAAACCTTCTTGCCTGGCCAGCCCGATCATATCCCGGTCGAAATCGTTCAGAAAGCGAAAACGCAAATTCCTATCGTCCGCCAAACTCCATTGACGGCGGGCATGATCGTAACTCCAGCCGTTTCCCTCTCTTGGAAAATCAATCCACTCCGGATGCCCGAACTCATTTCCCATGAAATTCAAATAACCGTCGCCTGCCGTCGCAATCGTCAGCAAACGAATCATTTTATGAAGGCTTATTCCCCGATCTACCACCATATTCGGATGAAACACATCCATCGAAGTATAAATATCCTTATCCACCAACCGGAAAAAAATCGTTTTATCACCTACCATAGCCTGGTCGTGACTTTCGGCATAGCTGATCGTATGTTCCTCTTTACGCTTATTGGTCAATTCATAGAATATATCTCCGACATGCCATTCCTCATCTTTTTTCTCCTTGATCAGCCTGATCCAATAATCCGGAATCCCCATACTCATTCTAAAATCAAACCCTATTCCTCCTTCATCGGCAGGAGCGGCCAATCCCGGCATCCCGCTTACATCCTCGGCTATCGTTATGACATCGGCATTCACCTGATGAATCAATTTATTGGCAAGCGTAAGGTAAATAATGGCATCCTCATCCTGATTCCCATCATAATACATCTTATAATCGGTAAAATCACGCCCCAGCCCATGATCCCAATACAACATACTCGTAATACCGTCGAACCGATAACCATCGAACCTGAATTCCTCCAGCCAATATTTACAGTTCGACAGTAAAAAGCTCAACACTTCATTTTTCCCATAATCAAAACAACGGGAATTCCACAATTTGTGTTCTCCCCGTTCACCGCAATAGAAGTATTGATTATAATCGCCTGCAAACCGACTTAAGCCCTCGTTCTCGTTCCTGACAGCATGGGAATGAACTAAATCCATAATCACTCCGATCCCCAACCCATGAGCCTCGTCGATCAGGCTTTTTAGATCCTCCGGCGTCCCGAAACGGGAACTTACGGCAAAGAAACTCGACACCTGATAACCGAAAGAACCGTAATAAGGATGCTCCTGCAGCCCCATTAGCTGAATCATATTGTAACCCAACTCGGCAATACGGGGCAGCACATAGGAACGAAATTCGTTGAATGTGGAAACTCTGCGATTTTCCATACTCATACCCACATGAGCTTCATAAATCAACGGATGGTCCACTCTTCCCACTCCGGAATGCCTCCACATATAGGGCCTGTCGGGACTCCACACCTGTGCCGTGAACACTTTCGAGATATCGTCCTGAACAACCCGCGTTGCATGGCTCGGAATCCGCTCTCCACTACCTCCCGGCCATTCTATCCACAATTTATACGTCATTTCATGCCACAGTTCTTCTTCCGGCAGATTCAGCACCCAGATACCACCTTCGAGACGCCTCATTCTGAACGATTCCCGTTTCTGCCACTCATTCGACTCTCCGATCAGCCAAATTGCAGAAGCATTGGGAGCCCATTCCCGCAAAACCCAGCCACCACCTTCCTGACGATGCAAACCGAAATATAAATGGGAATTAAAAACGTCGGCCAGCGATTTCTGCCCCCCCGTAAATTCCAACTCTTTCAGCACACTATTCTCATAACGCCTCCGGATTACAGGCAGGTAAGGCTCCAATAAAGGATCACCGACATGAATATTTAAATTTGTTTTTATCATTCCTTAAATATTTATATTTCGAAGAATACAGATCGTCACATTCAACTATGAAAAACATATACTTTTTACAAATCATGGCTAACACCATCAATCATCACACAAAGAATATATATTAAAATCTTCTTTCTTTAAAGACACTTTTTCTTACGTTCTCAAAATGAACATTAAAACTTTATACGTGCCAACATTAAAAAAGTTATGTTTTCTATTAAAATTAAATTCCTTCCTAAATTTAAACAGGCCTATTAAAAGTAAGTTTTTATCCTATAGAATTGATTTTCTTTAAAGATAGGTACAAAAATCCGTTTTACAAATTTTTTGTTATTTTTTTTAAAGGGTAAATTGTCATTTAATCCATTTGTAATCTATGCCTTACAAATTTCATTCCTAAATGCAATTCAACAAACACAATTTTTAGTTTAAAACCATATTTATGTTTTACACCATATTATTAACTTTGGACCATAAATCGAAAATATGGAAAAATTACTATTGAGTACGGCTTATTTTCCACCCATACAATATATGTCAAAAATTAAATTGTATGACGAAATATTCATCGAACGATATGAGAATTTCGGTAAACAAAGTTACCGGAACCGCTCCGAAATCATGTCGGCTAATGGAGTTATTTCATTAAGTATTCCCGTCGAAAAGGCAAACAGTAAAACCCTGATCCGGGACATGAAGATCGTCTATCAGACAAATTGGCAAAAATTACATTTCAAGGGCATTGAATCGGCTTATAAAAATTCACCTTATTATGAATATTACATCGATGACCTCATGCCTTTCTTCTCGAAGAAAGAGAAATTCCTTTTAGATTTTAACTCTGCCATTTTAGAAGTTATGCTTCATCTTCTAAAACTATCTAAACCTATCAACTATACGGATGACTATATCCGGGAAAATATCCCCGGATACCGGGATATGCGCAACACCATTCACCCTAAAGCCGGCCATCGCGAAGAAGATACGGAATTTATTCCCCGGCCTTACCGCCAAACCTTTTCCGACCGTTTCCCTTTCCACCCAAACCTAAGCATTCTCGACCTGCTTTTTAATACAGGCCCGGAAGCCGGAAAATATCTATAAAATTCAGAATGCACCCGGTTCATTCAATAAATCCGAAACGATAAAAGCATTAAAAAAACCATTTGGGAGCTAAATAAAAATATCCTCTCTATATACCTGGCAAGGTTGGATTTTTGCATAATTAGATCAGAACAAAAAATTTTATGATATAAAAATAAATTCGCAAAATATATTTACACTCCGGAAACCCAGCAAATGCCATCTTTCAGTTCCTTTAAAACGACTCATCTACACAAGGAACTTTTTTAGAATACCAATGCAACAGGCAAGATAATATAACCGGATATGAAGTCCATACAAAAACATTTCCAAGACATCCAGCGACAACTTTATTCATAGCATCTTTTGTCGTATAATCGTATTCAATAACATACTTATAATCCATCAATACCTCACAGACAAAAAAAGCGAAAATTGCATAAATGAGAACTATTTTTTCATACTTCAGCCTTTCGTATAGATAAGTCATGATATACCCGATCAACACCACCCAAATCATTACAATGGCTAACAAAATATCCCCAATAATCCCCAAAGGAGCAGAAGGACTCGGTTCATGCCGAAGTATGAAATCCAGCAAATTAAATAAACCAACTTGCATGGCCATAGCAATAACAGGCAGTCACCAATAAATAACTTTAAGCCTATAACATGGAATTTTCATCATTTTATCTTATGTTTTAAAAGACAACCTAATATAAGCAACACTCTTACTATTCCTGTAATAATTTATCAAAAATAGCCTCCTGAGACAAACCGTACATACACTGAATATTGACAACTTCACCTTTTTTATTTATAATTTCATAATGGGGAATACTGCTAAACCGGAGCAATTCCTGCAAATAATTATAATCGGCTTCGGGTATTCGGAGTTTTTCTCCTTTAACATTAGTCATAAAATTATTATAATCGCCTAAAGGTGAAGACTTTTCATCGGTGATGAATAAAAATACTATATCTTTTCCGGCATATTTTTCCCGCAGAGAAGCCATTCCGGTGATTCCTGCACGGCAAGGGCCGCAAGTCGTTGCCCAAAAATCCACAAAAATAACTTTTCCACGATAAGGCCCGATCAATTTACGAAAAATAGCTCCACCTTTACTGTCCGGCAATGGTGTTGAACACGGTGACGCCACCGTACGCTGTTCCACCATTCGCTTCCCGACAGCCCGGATATAAGGGTCTTTCACCCCTTGAAGAATCGCATCAGCAAGTTCCCCGGCCATAGCTGCATCTGAATATTCGAGATAATTAGCCAAACTACGAGCTTTCAACACTTCGTAGCAAAACCCCGGTTTAAGCTTAAAATAATGGGCATAGACACTATCACTTAAATGCCAAAGAATTTTGGCCCCCTCCACCATATCTTTGGGAGATCCCATCGTCTTACGACATTGCATAAAAGGCTCTGCAAATTCAAACCGGTTAAAAAACACCCACGCACCACTAAACGCAAGCATATAGGGATTGTCTAAAGGCATTTGTTGCAAAAAATCATAATATTCCTCAGTGATCGGAATCTTCAGGATTTCATTTGCTTCTTCCTCTTTAAAATACTTACGCATGGATGCAAAATCCAAAATATTCGCCGCTACATTATTTTTTAAATAAGCTTCAAGCAAACGAACGGATTTAGGGGAAAAGTGATAAAGCCGTTTCAACGAATCGAGCATTTGCAATTGATTTTGCAGAAAATCCAATGCCTGTTTCCGAAATTCCAACGGACTTACTTCATGCACCAGTTTCCCAAAATCAAAGTTTTTGTAAAAATCCATTCCGGCTCTCGCTTTAACAAGATCGGCATTCTCTTTCGCTCCCGATCCCATAAAACGGAAAGACCGATAATCTTTAAATTCCCGATCACGGAACCTATCACTTTGCAACCAATCCTCCCACTCCATAAATAGGGTCAAAGTATCTCCCGGCTCGGCATAAAACGGAAGATTTGATCGATCAAAAGAAATATAGTTTATAGAGGGATAATCCAAAGGTATATCCACAGAAAAACGACCGTCAGGCATAACTTCAACAACCGTAGGAAACGATTCGTTCGTAACGATATTAGAACAATAGATTAATCCTGACTTAAACTGGGCCCGGGGATCATATCCATGAATGTAGCCTTGAATATGGGCTTTTCCTTCAGGACATAAAAATACATCAGGCATTGACGAATCCTCTCCGGAGGCCAATTCCATAGCACTATTTTCAGATTGGAACAACATCGGTTCCTGTTTGTCCGCTCCAATTCTGCAAGTACCGTCCTTTTGAGGCATTACAGATAACTCACATTGCTTATCCCCTGATTTCAACCGGATCAACCATCCTTTTCCTTTCTTTTTCAAAGATTCATAGTTCCAAAAACAATTATTTGCAATGACAAAATCTTTATAAAATCCATACGCCCAACGATTACTTCCATCGGTTGCCAACCAGTTGCCCTCGATCTGTTGCCGAATATCGCGGGAATTCTGCTTTTCTTCCATTAATGAAATCCCGTATATATGTCGGATTCCCTCCATACAATTAATGGTTTTTAAGTTATGCGGCAAAGGAGGAAACACAAACAGGAAAGTATCTATTCCACTGGAAGGAGTAACAAGCTGTTGCCCCCATTCAAGCCCTTCGGCTCTCACCGGATGATATTTTTCTCCGGTTCCGGGATTTTCCAAATACAAATTTTCCGGAGTAAAAAGTACCCACCAACCAGGAATATATTGATTGACAATCCACACCTTAGTATATTGGTCAGCAAGTTCTATGCGTCCAACACTGTAACGTCCCGTTGTTCGAAACTCATAAGCAGGCGACTCAATTATACGTTGACCCAATAAACCATTTACCAAAAGAAAGGTTATAACCGAAAGAAGGATTATTCTTTTCATTGACATCAAATTTTAGTACAGGAATAAATTAATATTTAATTATTGATTTTAGCAAATAGCAATGGTTTAAAAAAAACATAAAATACAAATAACAATATTTCTAAAGAAGTAATAGCAAAATTACAGTGAAACAATTGTTTCAACCATCTTTTAAAGCTTTCCGGACTTCTTCCGTCATTCAAAAATGAATATTATCATCTTCCTCTCTTATCATTTCCAATTAAATCATCCTAATCTTTTGTATTTTCCGTTTTCCTATACCCTAAAAACACATAATAAATTTCTAATGATACCCATATAGTCCAAACCTATGCACTCTATATAAACATAATTATTTTATAACCTGAAATAATGTATAAGAAAACATATCGCTATTGATACACCTAAACACATCCCAAGTTGTTTTCGATTCCTAATCTTCCAATGCTCTTGCATAATATGACTATGGCATAAAATCGGCCAAACAATCACGAACATCAGTAAAATATTCCACAATGCCTGAAAACGTATTAAAAAGCTAATCCCATCGGAAAGTCTCGCAAACATGCTAACAAGATAAAAAGGCAATAGCATACATATAATATACCCAATTTTTCGAGGAATAAATAAAAAGGCACTGCCCAGCAAAAGAAGAATAAAAAATGAAAAATAATTGTATCGTAATTGTACCTTCAAAATACCTGTTCCTCCATAAAAAATATAAAAATCATAAATCGCTCCCGAGAGATATTTACAAATTGCCGAGAATAAAGATATTCCTAAAAACAAAATTACTTTATTCTTCCCATTCCAAGGAATATTCCATGGTAACCTCCCACAACTAAGCTGTCCCAAATAAAAAAATAAACTACTAATAAATAAAAAAACATACACATACAATATAATATTCCATCTATTACATAACATTAAGTTACTGATATCATAAAGTGTATTTATAAATTGTAATACCAACAACACAAATACACATAATAATATAATTCTATTTTTTATTTCTGTTTTCATCGTAAAAATTTATTTATAAACTTCATCCATTAAATAATCATAAGTCGCTTTGTCATGATAACAGTTCAATCGAATGACTGTATAACCATCATTATTTACAAGGTTTATCGCATAAGGAGGCCCTTCAAAGCTCTGCTGGCTCGATTCTATTCTATAAATATTGTTATGCTCTAACATATCGCTTGCTCCAGCATTATTTATATCCCCAATTACGACTGAAACTAATCCACCATCTTTCAGCTTGTAGTCCCGTATTAACAACATACCCGGTCCTTTCGTCTTAAATCCGTTATTTAAGGCTTCTTCTTGAGTAATTATTTCATTCAGGTTTATTGGAGAACTTACTCCATGACCATCTGAATAACCAAAATATTTAAACCAAGACAAAAAACAATCAAATGAACGCCCATTTTCAAAATTTATCCTTTCAGGCAAATTATTACTACCAGAAGGAATGGTCACTGATGAACCGGCACCACCATCACTTCCGGCATCACCTCCACCGGTATTTCCATCACCACCCGTTTCGCCACCTCCCATTGTACCTCCCGGCTGATTACAATCATAACAAAAATAAACCTGATGAAAATCACAATAATGATCCTTTAAATAACAAGAGTAGCAATGACCATCCTGGTAATATTCCTGATGACGCCCACAATAACCCATATTGGCATAAACGACGGCTTCAGGCAGCATATAGCCAAAACCACAAACCAAACCTCCCATCCACTCTCCGGCATTATCCAGCCTTGTGTATTATCTTCTGTGTAAATGGGAAAGCCAGGATAGGTATAGATCCATTCAGAACAACCATCACAACCACCTTTTAAAGTTTTCCGGGCGTCTTCATTCAATAAAGGAAAATACTCTTCTGATTCAGCAAGATTCAAGCGCTTGAATTTACTCATAATCTTGTTTTAATCTATATATAAACTTTTTATGGTGCTGGCTGTGTCCTCTTCAGCTTCCAAAACACTTTTCGATCTCCCACAACACCACTTAAAGTCAACCGGTCATCAGTAAATTTATAAGATATCATTGAAGGGCTTTCCTGATCAAAATATATATATAGCTTCCCGTCACGAAAATCACAACGAAAGTCACCAAGGCTACCAGTTAAAGGATTAAGCAGCTTCACATAGAGTTGAGAAGAAGGTTTTTTAAACACAAACACCTCCCCCTGGTCATCACACCAAGTCCCTAAAACCATTTTTGTCAACTGACGCTCATACAAGCCGTCCCAACTGGTAAAAACTCCACCCCGGGAATTCGTAGAAAAAAAAATTGTAAAGTATTCAAACGTATCTATTTTGGTTTCCCGATTACTACCCTGATAACGACGAATAACAGGACGGTCATAATCGGGTAGGTTGAAACGAAAATCCCTTAACAGATCCGTTAGTTTCTTCACATCAGCTAAAGAATATAAATCACCCGAATTTGGAGGAATAATCAGTGAAAAATACGAAATAGTACCAGAAGTATCTACCAACAATTTCATACCTCCTATTTTTTTATTTATAGTATCATATCCCAGATTACGATCGTAAAATTCTTTCAATGTATATCTCAATGTATCTAAAAAAATCCAGTCTGTAAAATTTACAAAATCCATTCTTTTTAAATCAGAGAGTAAATTGTTCGAACTATCCCGAACTATATAATACTTCTCTGAATAACTCACAGTAAAACCTTGCTCCTCCGTTTGAGAAAAACAAAAAACACTTATATGCCCAAAAAGCAAAATCAAAAGTAAATTCTTCATAATTATTTATTTTTCTTACAGGTATCTAAAGCCATTTTCAACATTTGAGGATCGAATGTATTATTGGTACCATTCTCATAATAGTAAGGACTATTCGGACTGATATTTTGTTTTATTCCATCCGGATCATCCCATTTTGAATAATAATATCGATATTGCTGTATGACCTCGGATTCACTCAAGGTTCCATCTTTTATTCCATAAATAAAATCCATATAATCATATTGATCTTTTTCTATTGTAAAATGCGACTGTTCATTGCAAGTCCCTGAGATTACATCTCGAATAATCTTCGCTTCGAATTCATAATTAGGATTTGCACGAACCATCTCTGCCCCATAAATAGATTTCTGAACAACATGGATCAACTCCTCGGAAAGATTGACGCTAGTAATGGCTTCCGAAGAATTAAAAACAATTTGGTCATTGGCAGGATCACATATTGCAGGAGATGATTGAGCTGTATTTATCTCGAATTTCATCCAGATATCTTTATCTGCCATCATATTTATAATAAATTCTCCGACTTTATTTTCAAACATTAATTTTAAGGCATCGATCAATGCAAGCTTATCAGCCTCCTGAAAAGAATCTCCGACATTTTCATTTACTACCGACTGAAAATCGAAACTACCGGAGCTGTTATCATAACCGGTACTACCATCTCCGGGAGGGATTACGACAGTTGAACCACCTCCTCCGTCACTGCCGGAATCGCCACCTCCAGTGTTACCGTCTCCTCCACTTTCACCTCCTCCCATGGTTCCGCCAGGTTGATTACAGTCATAACAAAAATAAACCTGATGAAAATCACAATAATGATCCTTTAAATAACAAGAGTAGCAATGACCATCCTGGTAATATTCCTGATGACGCCCACAATAACCCATATTGGCATAAACGACGGCTTCAGGCAGCATATAGCCAAAACCACAAACCAAACCTCCCATCCACTCTCCGGCATTATCCAGCCTTGTGTATTCATCTTCTGTGTAAATGGGGAGGCCAGGATAGGTATAGATCCATTCAGAACAACCCTCACAACCACCTTTTAAAGTTTTCCGGGCGTCTTCGTTTAATAAAGGGAAATGCTCTTCTGATTCAGCAAGATTCAAGCGTTTAAATTTACCCATAATATTCTAATTTAAAGTTTACCTATTCATTATCACGAATAAAAAATCAATAACTTCATTTCTTATTACCTCTATAGTATATATTTGTATTATACTCTAATTATGAATATCAGTTTACACTATATTTAAGATTATCAAATAACCGTTGTATTAAACGCCGCTTCTCTGTCCGTATATCTGCACTCCCTTTTATTTCATAGCGGAATTCCAATACAGAGCCGAATTTCGTCCGTAACCCATCCGGTAAACTAATTGTAACCAAATACATATCCACTGCCTGGGCAGATAACTGTACCTGATTAGCCACCAAGGATATGGAACTGACATTTCCTTCTATTAAACCATATTCAAGATATGGAAAATCGTTTAATTTAATACTTACCTCCTGTCCTGTTTTCACTTTACCAGCTCCCACAGAAGGCAATAGCAAATGTCCAACGACCGGGCTCTGATCTGGTACAATAGAAAATATGTCTGATCCCGACGTTACAAAATCATTCTCCCTCCAAAAACTTAAAAATTCGATACGTCCGGCAAAAGGTGCAACAAAGGCATATCGGTCTTGCCACTGTTTCATTGACGCTTCCAAATTATTATAAGCAGAACGTATATTCATTTTTACCTGTTCTTCATGATCGTGATGTTCTCTTCCAAGTTGTTGCAACTGATTTTCCAATTCTTTTAATCTTATTTTCTGCTGCTTTATTGTAGACAATAAATTTGTATAGGTTTCCAGCATCGTGTTATATGTATTACGTGTACGATCTAAAGCCCTTTCACTATGGTCACCCAATACTAAGCAAAAACTATCCCGACTCACCTCCCGCCGATAATATTCCAATTGTTCTTTCTTCAACACAAGTTGCAATTCCATCGATTTTAATGATTCTTTACAAGACGTTATCTGAATACGGACAGCATCCTCTTTTAATTCATAAATATCATGCTCTTGAAAATCTATATATTCTTTCCAAGCATCCAAAAACTGATAATATGTACTATTTAATTCACCTAAATTTAAGTTATCAGGAAAATTATATTTTACAGAATCTTGCTCTGAAATTGAAAATTTTCTCAATATTGAATCTATTAACAAATAATCCCGAAAATTAGTAGCATTGTCTATCAAACCAATAATATCTCCTTTATAAACATCTTGACGGGGCTGATTCCCCAATAATAAAAGACGTCCTGAAGATTTAGCCACTAATTTAAGCGGAGCTTTTCCCATCGTAATGGTTACAGTCCCGGTTACTACTTCCGGATATTTGATAAAATAACCAAAAACTAAAAGCATTGTTGCCAATCCTGCAACAATATATAAAACAAAGCGGGGGCCTTTTACTGGCATGCGGTCCACAATATCCTGAACCTCTTCCGAACGATTAATTTGAATTTTTTTACGTTCCATACTTATCAGAATACTCTATACGATTTATTAATCAATGATTCTTTATACATATAACTTTTCAATGTTCTCTACTTATATAGCAAGGATAAAACAATCTACCTATAAAATATATGAACCGGAATCAATGATGACAATTTCCATGGCACTTACCACATTCATGCTCTCGGGTACAACCATCCAATACGGATTCCAACATCAAATCATCCCCTCCACTCATTTGATTGCTCACTAATTCATAATAATCTCCCTGATGCTTCATTAAATTTTCATGATTTCCAATCTCAGTAATTATTCCTTTTTTCAAAACTACGATTTGGTGGGCATGCCTGATCGTACTTAAACGGTGAGCAACAACGATAACCGTTCTTTTTTGGAATGCTTTATTTAATGCCCTTACGATTTTAGCTTCATTAATCGCATCCAGCGCATTGGTGGCCTCATCCAAAAAAAGGTAACGGGGATTTTTATATAACGCCCTGGCTATTAGCATTCTTTGCTTTTGACCACCACTCAATCCCCGGCCTTCTTCTCCGATTTTTGTATGATATCCCTGTGGCATTTGTTTAATCTCAGATAAGATATTCGCAATCTCCAATGCTTCTTCCAAACGGTGGTAATCGATGTGTTCATCTTCAAGCACTACATTATTCAGAATCGTATCGTTAAATACACATCCATCCTGCATAACCACACCACATTGTTCACGCCAATCGCGCATACTGATATTTTTAATATTTGTATCGCCCAGCATGACATTTCCCGCCGAAGGCTGGTATAATCTCAACAAAACTTTCAGTAAAGTCGATTTTCCACTACCACTACCCCCAACTAATGCCGTGACTTTCCCTTCTGGAATATTCAGATAAATTTGTTTCAAAACCGCCTCTCCATGCGGTGTATAGCGAAAATAGACATTTTGTAATGACAATTTACCATTAAACGGCATTGGAGTACTGGCTGTCATTGCCACTTCTTCCTCATCCTGCATTTCGTGAATTTCATTCAAGCGTAAAAAACTGATCTTAGCATATTGCGCCGATATAATAAAATTAATAAACTGTGCCAGAGGTGCACTTAGCATTCCTATGATGAACTGCGTGGAAATCATCACACCGAAAGTGATCTCACCCCGGATAACAGCCTTCGCACAAAAAAAAGTAATAGCCAAATTCTGTATACTCAAAATAAACTGTCCCCCTAATTGCTGCGTATTAGTTATAGTAAGTACCCGAGTATTCAAACGATAAAGCTTTGCCTGTATCTTTTCCCACTTCCAACGGCGAGACTGCTCATAATTATTGATTTTTACGTCCTGTATCGATTTTACCGTTTCAACCCAATAGCTCTGATTCCGGGAAATCAAATCGAAATACTCCCAATCCATTCGCTTCCGGATACTCAAAAATCCTAATACCCAAGTAACATAGAGAATACCTGCAATAATAAATATGGCAAAAATCACCGGATTATAAAACATCAATATAATGGAAAACACCACAAATGTTAAGGCAGAAAATATCAAATTTAAAGAATTATTCATAATAAATGCGCGAATACGCTCATGATCCTGTGCACGTTGCAAAATATCGCCTATCATCTTGTTTTCAAAAAAAGATACCGGTAACCGCATGAGTTTAATTAAATAATCGGAAATCAATGCAATATTTACCCGGGAAGTAATATGCAAAAGCAGCCAATCCCGTATAGCATTAGAAAGAGTTACACTAATAATAATGGTAACGTTTGCGAGTAATACTAAATTTATAAAATCAATATCCTGTGTATGGATCCCCACATCAATAACAGCTTTTGAAATAAATGGCAACATTCCCTGTAATGCCGTAACAATTAACATAACACTAAAAAGTGTAACAAAACCAGATTTATAAGGAATAAAATACTTCAACATTTTCTCTAGATTCCGTTTCTTTCTAACGGCATCTTCTTGTGAACGAAAGTCCGGTGCAGGTTCCACTAAAAGCACCACGCCATTATTTTCATTTTGCTGATACCAACTATTAACAAATTCCTGTAAAGAATAAATCAATAATCCTTTCGCCGGGTCAGACACATATAGATTCCCACCTTTTGCTTTATAAACTACAATAAAATGATTATTATTCCAATGGACAATACATGGGAATTTCACTTTTTTATACAATTCATCTATAGTAACCCGGATTCCTAATGTTCGTAATCCTATTTTTTCCGCACCATAACTAATATCTTGGAAAGATACCCCTTCCCTAGATACACCACAGGCATCGCGTAAAAATTGTAAGGAATAAAATTTCCCATAATACTTTGAAATAATCTTCAAACAAGCTGGACCACAATCCATCGAATCCAGTTGATGCTCAAAAGGGAATTTGAATATCATAATTCCAAATTTGAAATTTTATTGTTAATGATAGCTGCTTTTCTTTCCGTACCAAACGGTCACTTCTCTACAAAGTTCTTTTTTAGACATAGCGCAAATACGAAATAATTCCTGATTATTCTTTTTACCGATTTCCTGATTAAAACTACGGCTATTTTCTAGAACAGGATGCTCCAAATGGAAGGCTGGCCCCTGAATCCTAGAAAAGCTATAGCCTAATATTTCCCAACGCTTCACTCTTTCCAAATCTTCCGGCCCCCAACCATAAAAACGCTCATTTTCCATTCCAGCCCTGACATACTTATTATAATTAGCCATAAAACAACCACCATAAGAATTATTACCGAACATCAACGGTAAACTATTCATAAACCCTATGAATGTGTATAAATCACCACTACGCCTGTAAGCATCCTGGAAAAATGGCGCAACCTGATATAATCTGCCATCATATGGAAATACAAAATCACTTTCATTAGCCTGAAGACATATTAACGATTCTCGTATTTGTCTTTCAGGTACAAGCACATCTGTATCCCACACCGCTAGATAGGTTGTTTGTACCTTTGTTGTCATGTAATTCAAATATCTTGTCCGGTGAAAAACAGAGTCATGATCTTCAGTAAAACAGTATTTTATCCGATTACTTAAAGGTAATCCTTTTACTTTTTGACGAATATCCCCTTCCAATATAAACAAAGAACTATCTTGTGTATGCTTCAGGAGATATTCTACAACGAGCAAGAGATTCTGCAATCTAACCTCGGAATCCACTCGGACAGGAATAATAAAGGTCAAATCTTTCATAACTTAAACTAATGTATTTATCTTCTTTAGATGCTCCACAAAACTCATAGAAATCGGAAACTCCACTTTACGGGCAAATAAATAAAATGAATTTATAACCTTATTAAAATCGGAAAGATCAAGATTCGCCGGAATATTTCCATTTCGATACCGCCAATCAATATAACGCATATGATTTCCTACGACATTCCCGGCAAAAGGCGAATTCAAAATGACAGTTTGAAAATAAATTTCATCCGGAGCAAAGGAAAATCTTAATCTTTTAAATAATCTTTTATTTTTACGGGTATATTCCACGACATAATTTACACATTCCCAACTCAGACTCCACCAATTCCCTCCTCCATAAAACTGAGGTAATCTATTTGAAATTTTTCGCCGGATATGCCATTTCTGTTGAAACCGAACAAAAATATGTTCTCGTTTCATATTTTCAGGTTTACGCATATCAAGTAAATCATGCAAATGGTAATATATCAACCGATTAAAACCTCCTCCTGCCCAGTTCCGGGTAGGAAGAGAAAAATTTTCCAAGTATTCATACCTCGGTTTATCAAGGAAAAATGCTTTAAATTCATCTAATTTCTGAGTCGGTATATCCGCTCCGCTAATTAAATGCACGTAATCCACTCCCCCTTTAACCACAACCTGTTTTACCAAATAAAAGATTGTCTTCAGGAAACTATACCCTCCCCAATGAATAGTATACTTTTGAAAAACACCACACACTCGTTCCAACTGTCGAAACTGGGACAATTCTTCCGAGGTAACCTGGCTTTTTTTGTCTATATGAATATATATATCAAAATCAGCATCAAAATAATTTACCAAATACAAGAGATGATCGAAATTACGATGTGCGATAATCAGTATGGCATGGCGCATAGATCAAACAAAATTTTAATTAATATTTTATTGTTCGTACCATTCAAAGATTTCCCCATCCTCTGGATATAATCTCCGAATATTATCATAACTCTGATTTGTCAAAGTATAATCATTCCTTATATTCACATGTGAATAACGAATACCAAAAGCATTTAGAAGAAAAAACCAATCTTCAGGAATTTCATAATATAGCTTAATCGTACCTTCTCTAATAAAATAAGATTGCGGCTGCAACCAAGGCAAACTATTATTTCTCAAAACTAAATCTTGATCATAAAAATTCAATGAAAGCAAGTATTCAGTAATGCTTTCAATATCTCCATGGTATTGATTATTTATTTTTGCAATAACTGACTGATGCAAACATGCTTCTTTCCAAGCAGAAACAAATCGATTGAAAGGATTCCGCAACATTGTAATAATACGAAATTCCCGATAATCAGGAATAAAACGTGCAATATTCAGATAATTGATATGACCTAAATCAACATTGTATTTTTCTTCAAATACTTTCCAATATTTATAGGCTTCATCCCGTGAATACCACTGGCTATAAATCTCCCGAAAAAAAGTTCCACCAGTTTTTGGATTATGAAGAAAAATCGTTTTTAATGAATCGTTTATAATCATATGTATTTCAAAAATAAATTTCCTATAATCCGTTACTCATTTTATCTGACAAAACTTTTCTCTTTCTTCCAGATTCAAATAACAATAGCTCTTGATATAATTCCAACATTTTCCGTCCCATTACAACATTCGTAAATTGCTGTTCCCAAGTTTTGCGTGCCTGTTTTCCTAATTTTTTCGTAGTTTTAGGATGATCTATTAACTCTATTAAAACATCTGCAATATCCTGACTATTCACACTCAACTGATATTTAGATTGATCACGATAAAATGGTAATTGTCTACCATTCACTCTATCAACAAATAACTCACGCAAACCAGGAACTCCCGAATAAACAATAGGCAAGCCATAAGCCATCATTTCAATAGCAACATAACTACATTGCTCCCATAATGAAGGAATAATTCCAATATCTGCAATACCATATAATTTGTTTAAATTTTCCACCGAAAGATGTCCTGCAAAGTTTATTCTTGCACAATTCAATCCCACATACTTCAAACATTCTCCGTAATTTCCCCCACCTGCAAAAATCAAACGTATGCGCTTATACTTTCGAATTAACTGTTCTATTGCCTGCACCAGTTTTTCACATCCTTTCGTTTCATCGATACGTCCCACATACAATAATATAATTTCATCTTCGGCAAATCCTAATTCTTCCTTTAATGCTTTTTTTCTATATTCCGAAAGCAATCTGATCTGTTTTTTCTCTCCGTATCCATTATATATGGTTGATACCCGTTCTTTTTCTTTATGAAAATACAATTCAGTGATTCTTTGCGCAAACTGTGTTACACACACGACACAATCAGCCAATTGAATTGTTTCCCTATTTCCAGTTTTGTCCTGAAAAAGATCATTTTTATAAGTATAATTTTCCGGACGTGAAGAATAATAACTCATTAAAAAATGAATCGTAAACACCACTTTAGCCCCAAAACGTTCTTTTATATACTGTCCCAAAAAATGTTGATTAGGACTATTCAAATGAAGTATTAAATTTTTTTTATTTTCTAACCATGGAGTTAACAAATCAACAACTCTCCGAGAATATATATTTAAATTACGCTTACCAGAAAAAGGAAAATGAAAAAAAGTCGTTTCTTCTTTTTTTACTACTGTAAATTCCTGATAAAGCATAGAACCAAAATGGATAATATGAAAACGTGTATCTTCCCTGCCAGCTAAAAACATACGTAATTGTTCCGCATAAGTATTAGCTCCAGAATACTCATGTATGACAAAAAATATATATTTAATATCCATATAATTTTATATTTTCTAAAGTAGCCATACCTTGTTCTCTGGTAAACTGGAAAAATTCATCTGAAAGCCCAGAAATCTTTTCATGCATATCAGAAATATCACCAAAACAATCTCTCTTCACTTTTATTATTGCATGATGAATCAACTCCATCGTCGCAACATTTTCTAATGCAGGTAAACTGCAAAGAACCCGCCACAATAATTTCCTGTTATTCCTTTTTTGGGGTAACAATGTATCATCAACTAACGGCATCAATAACACACTATATAAATTTTCTATTTTTTCTCTTAATATGTTATGTAACCAAATCCGTCCCAACACCCATAACAATGCAGGATAATCCCAGTTTGACAACACTAATGGAATTTCTCCCGTAAACATGCTATTATCCTGTTCTTTAAGAATGTCTATTACTTTTTCCGATGTAATCCTACTCGATAGCTTATCCAAAACATAAATAATAGATTTTTTATTTAAAAACATACGATCAGAATCCGGCAAAACCAAAGAACTCTCAATCCGGGCCACCAAATACAACAATATTCCACATAACCCATCAGCAATTCCAATGCCTTGATATTTATCATATAAAATACTCTGGAAAATACGATGTTCAAAACGAGCACAAATATCTTCATCCACCCCAATATAACGTTCCCTCACCAGAAACTCTATTCCCCATCCAATACCACACAGTCCATATCGAAAACCAAGACAAGTCCGATCGTTAATGGTGTTGTCTACTTCTTCCAATAATTCAAAAGCAAAATCTTCATAAATCGATTTACGGGTTTGTCGATATAAACAAAAAAAGTATAAGGCTATTCCTATTTTTCCATTAGCAATACCTAAATTTTCAAGGAAATTAGCTGATAAAAACAATGAATGAATCTTTTTTTCTTCAGCAGAGAAAGGTATGACTATACTACAATCTAAACATTTATTATCATTATTTCCTATTTTACATTTATTTCCCATACATATTTAGTAAATAAAAATAACTTAACTACATTATCATTTTAATTATATATTACGAATATAAATATAAATAAACAAATTTACAAGCTAAAAATATAAAAACATTAAATATTATTTCAACTTAATAATATTTGTTTCAAAACCAATATAGTGATGTAACAATAATCAACAAACAACTATATAAATCCAATATAAACAATTAACGAAACATATAAATAGGAATCATATGCTTACGATTAAATCATCAAGTTATATCCAGTTTAATCGTACGTTTTTTTTGTACGTTTAAGATAGACGAACATCTCATAGGTAATTAGAGAAGCAGGTTTATTTTGTAGTTGGTTATATTGTTGATTTTATGAAACTTATGTATTTAAAATAAAATGTAAATATTCATTTTTATTTCCTTGAATTTTTAACAAAAAAAACGTACCTTTGAATCCTTAACTTAGTGCAACATTCTGTGATATTTAGTACAACATTTATGAAAAAAAACGAAGTAACAAAAATGCCCGTTTTTTCAATTCTAATTGCTGAAGACGATTCAAGTAATTACTTATTATTCGAGATTCTGTTGAAGCAAGATTATTGGTTATATCACGCGCATAACGGCATTGAAGCGATCGAGCTTTTCAAACAACATCAGCCTCAATTAATACTAATGGACATAAAGATGCCACAAATGGACGGCTTTGAGGCAACGGCCCAAATACGTAAACTTTCGAAAACAATTCCGATTATTGCCATTACCGCTTACGCTTTCCCAGAAGATCAGGAACGGATCCTTAACAGCGGCTTTAATGGCTACCTCTCCAAACCGATAAACTCAATGGAATTACGAAGAACAATACAAGACACACTACAGATCAACTATTGAGGCCGATCATCGAACAAACAGGGCTTTTAATATATTCTAATTATTCTTGGCTAAATTTTCATCTTTTTCTACCACTATCGTTCTATATATACAGGATAGAAGTCATACCTGTTATTCTTCTTTCACGGGGATATTTTCTCCTCTCCCCTTTCTCCGGCATACAAAAAACGGGGCTATCCTAAAAAGGACAGTCCCGTCGTCATATTGGAATGTTGCAAAAATTACTTGCCGTACTCCATAGCAGCCAAACGTTTGTAACCGTTCAACTTCCATTTAGCATCGTTTTCCGTTTCCTGGAACAAGCGTTCTGCATCGGCAGGAGCAGCTTTCACCAAAGAATTGAAACGAACTTCACCCATCAGGAATTCACGGAATTTAGTGTAATCCGGATCTTTAGAATCCAACTGGAACGGGTTCTTGCCTTCTACTTCCAGCATCGGATTGTAACGATACAACTGCCAGTAACCACATTCTACAGCTTTTTTCTCTTCCTGCTGCGATTTACCCATGCTTGATTTCAATCCATGGTTGATACACGGAGCATAGGCAATAATCAAAGACGGTCCCGGATAAGCTTCGGCTTCCTTGATCGCTTTCATATATTGTGCCTGGTTAGCTCCCATGGCTACCTGAGCAACATACACATACCCATAAGACATGGCCATCATACCCAAATCTTTCTTACGGATACGCTTACCGCTGGCAGCGAATTTAGCCACAGCTCCGGCAGGAGTCGATTTAGACGACTGTCCACCTGTATTGGAATACACTTCGGTATCGACAACCAAAATATTTACATCCTGTCCGCTCGCTAAAACATGATCCACACCACCATAACCGATATCATAAGCCCAACCGTCACCACCGAATATCCATTGAGATTTCTTCGTGAAGTAGTTCTTTAAAGTCAGGATTTCTTTAGCCACCGGTGCAGCTTCTTTTTCTAAAGCAGCAGCTAATGCATCACTGGTGGCAATGGTTTTATCGCCATCGGAATAAGCCTCGATCCATGCCTGAACAGCAGCCTGTGTGTCAGCAGAGAAAGATGCCTTATTTTCTTCCAGCAATCTCTTCGCTCTTTCGCGCAAACGGTTAGCACCTTCAGCCATACCGAAACCGAACTCTGCATTATCTTCGAACAATGAGTTAGCCCAGGCCGGTCCGCGTCCGCTCTCGTAGTTTGTACAATATGGAGTAGAAGGTGCAGAACCACCGTAGATCGAAGAACAACCCGTAGCGTTAGCAACCATCATTCTTTCTCCGAACAACTGGGTGATCAATTTAATATAAGGAGTTTCACCGCAACCGGCACAAGCTCCGGAGAACTCGAACAACGGCTGAACGAACTGTGAATTTTTCACATTGTTAGGCTCAACAACTTTCTTATAACCCACTTTCTGATCCATATAAGTCCAGCGGGTAACTTCTGCTTCCTGTGATTCCAGAGGTTTCATAACCAAAGCCTTTGTCTTGGCAGGACATACGTCGGCACAGTTACCGCAACCGGTACAATCCAACGGAGATACCTGGATTCTGAATTTAAATCCGGCCAGATCCTTGCCGATTGCCGGCTTAGTATCGGTTCCGGCAGGAGCAGCGGCAATCTCTTCATCGGTCATCAGGAACGGACGAATTGCAGCATGAGGACAAACATAAGCACACTGATTACACTGAATACAGTTTTCTACCTGCCATTCCGGAACGTTCACGGCAATACCGCGTTTTTCAAATTTAGCGGTTCCTGCGGGGAAAGTGCCGTCTTCATAACCGTTGAATGCGCTGATCGGCAGATCGTCGCCTTTCTGTGCATTCATCACATCCACAACATTACGGATAAATTCAGGACGTGTGGTATCGACTGTCGGTTCTTCTTCTTTCAGATTTTTCCATTCAGCGGGAACAGCTACTTTAATCAGGTTACCGTCTTTACCGCCGGCATCCACAGCAGCATAGTTCATATTGACGATCGCTTCACCTTTCTTGCCGTATGATTTGTCGATAGCGTGTTTCATTTCGCTGACAGCCAATTCATAAGGAATTACATTTGTAATTTTAAAGAAAGCACTCTGCATAATCGTATTGGTACGGTTGCCCAACCCTAATTCCTGACCGATCTTCGTACCGTTGATGATATAGAAATTAATCTCGTTTTCAGCAAGGTATTTCTTCATGTGAACCGGAAGATGCTTTTTAGTTTCTTCTTCGTCCCAAATAGAGTTCAACAGGAATGAGCCGCCTTTCTGCAACCCTTTCAGTACATCATACATATGAATGTATGCCGGAACGTGGCAAGCCACGAAGTCGGGAGTTGTAATCAAATAAGTCGAACGGATCGGACAATCACCGAAACGCAAATGGGAAGCGGTGAAACCACCCGATTTTTTAGAGTCGTAAGCAAAATAAGCCTGGCAATATTTATTGGTGGCGCCACCGATAATCTTAATAGAGTTCTTATTTGCACCAACCGTACCGTCAGAACCCAAACCATAGAACTTAGCTTCATAAGTTCCGGCAGGAGTCATTTTCACATCTTCTTCAGCAGGAAGAGAATGGAAAGTAACATCATCTACGATACCAATTGTGAAGTTATTCTTCGGCTCGTTACGCTCCATATTTTTATATACGGCAATGATCCATGACGGAGTAACGTCTTTAGATCCCATTCCGTAACGTCCGCCAATGATAAGCGGAGCATTTTCTTTTCCGTAGAAAATATCTTTTACATCGAGATACAACGGATCTCCGTTAGCTCCCGGCTCTTTCGTACGATCGAGCACAGTGATACGTTTTACAGAGGCCGGAACAGCTTCCATAAAATATTTAGCAGAGAACGGACGATATAAGTGTACGGCGATCATACCCACTTTTTTACCGCTTGCATTTTCAAAATCGATCACTTCACGGATCGTTTCAGTTACAGACCCCATTGCGATAATGATATTTTCAGCATCGGCAGCCCCATAATAATCAAACGGACGGTATTTTCTTCCGGTAACTGCGCTGATCTTATCCATATAATCAGCAACCATATCCGGAACCGCATCATAGAATTTGTTAGAAGCCTCACGTCCCTGGAAATATACATCCGGATTCTGTGCCGTACCTCTGGTTACGGGCGATTCAGAATTCAAAGCGCGGCTACGGAAAGCCTGTAAAGCATCCATATCGACCAACCCTCTTACATCCTCCATATCCAGCTCTTCGATTTTCTGGATTTCATGAGAAGTACGGAAACCATCGAAGAAATTCAAGAAAGGCACTCTCGATTTGATTGCAGTCAGATGTGACACGGCAGATAAATCCATCACTTCCTGTACAGAACCGGAAGCCAGCATAGCAAAACCCGTCTGACGTGCAGCATAAACGTCGGCATGGTCACCGAAAATATTCAAGGCATGAGCAGCAAGAGCACGGGCACTTACATGGAATACGCAAGGCAATAATTCACCGGCAATCTTGTACATATTCGGGATCATCAACAACAATCCCTGAGAAGCCGTATAGGTAGTAGTCAGCGCACCAGCCTGCAAAGAACCGTGTACGGCTCCGGCAGCACCGGCTTCCGATTGCATTTCCACCAGGCGAACAGTTTCGCCGAACATATTTTTTCTTCCCTTTGCAGCCCATTCATCAACGTATTCTGCCATTGGCGAAGACGGAGTGATCGGATAGATACATGAAACTTCACTGAACATATACGCAACATGTGCAGCAGCAGCATTACCATCACAAGTGATAAATTTTTTCTCTTTTGCCATTTTGTTTTAATTAAATTATCTCTATTTATAGTTGTCAAACATTGAAAGCCGGAACGAACAATTTTCCTTTCCCGATACTCACCGTTCCAATTGTCTGTTCCTGCTTTTCGTCTTTCTTATCAATATGTAAACCCAGCTAACCAAAGAGGGATAATATTCCCTTTCCCCCGTTCGATCATATCTTCCATCACAATAACGGAAGGCTCTTTTTTCTTGCCTTCGCCCTCCTGGCAAACATCCACCTCATGCTTTCCATTTACCAAAAAATCCGCATTCTCGGTATAATGAATCCGATAAATCGGACACAATTGGCTTAGGAAAAAAGATTTCCTCAAAGTAGCCCGATCCACATTGTCCAGACATACGGCACTTTGCAGATTGGGATTGTGAATATACAACTTTTTTGGTTTTTTCCCGCAATCGTCATCATTATTTGAATCATAAAGCAAAGTAAGCAAACGGGCATTCTTCATATAATTCAAATAATTGAGTACGGTCGCTCTCGATACACCGATGGCATTGCTCAATTTGCTGATATTTACATTACATCCCGTTTCTTTTGCAGCTAAATACAACAACTGTTTGAGTTTGATTAAATATTTCAATTCAATCTGATTTGCATAAGGAATATCGAATTCCAATGTCAGATTGACATTTTTCAACAGGTAATCGATATGCGACTTCTCTTCTTTATAAATGGGATAATAACCGTATTCCAAATAGTTCTCGAAATAAGCCAGCGGACGGATCGTACGCAAAATACTTTCCACAATATCCTCATGCCGGAGAATAATCTCGTCAAAAGTAAATACAGGAAAATGAAATCCGGTTTCCAATTCCAAAAACTCCCGGAAAGAAAGTCCGCTTAAATTATACATATCCACAATCCCGTTCAGATAGGGATTCGATTTGATACGTACGATAGAAGAGGAAGTAAAAATGATTTGTAAATCAGGGAAAAAGTCGTAGCAAGCTCTCAGCTCTCTATCCCATTCCGGATATTTATGAGCCTGGTCCAGCAACAACACCTTACCACCCAATTTATAAAAGTGCTCCACAAAACGAAACAAGCCCTCACTGGCAATAAATAAATTATTGACATTGACATACAGGCAGGAACTGTCTCCCCGATGATATTCATTGCAATAATCCAGCAAGAAATTTGTCTTTCCTACGCCCCGGCTCCCCTTCACGGCAATCAAACGGCTATTGCGGTCGATCTGCTTCAGCAACCCCCTGGGTACAGAGGAGGTGCGTTCTTTTAGAAGCGTGTTATGCGTACTGACTAAACTGTTCATTTATGATTTTTTGCAAGCCAAAGATAAAAGAAAAACAACAAAATTGCAATCTCTACATTGCAATTTTTCCGTGTCGATTTTCAAATATACAATAAATCACTCATATCCAACAAAATAAAAGCAAAAATTATTAATTTTTGTTGGTTATCTCCTCTCTCTTTCAAAGCATTTCACCGCTTTCATTCCTCATTTTTCGGTACCCAATCCCTTGCTGTCTCTGGTTAATAAAAAAGGTGTCCGATTATTACGGACACCTTTTGTTTATACATATTGCAAGATAATAAATCGATTATTACTTACTCTCTCGTATTTCTTTGATTTTTTCCCCCATCCGGGCTACCCGTTCCGGATATTTTTCGGCAAGGTTATTCTTTTGCCCGATATCCTTCTTTACATTGAATAATTGAGGAACTTTCATTCTGCCGGGCTCTGTCGGCGGCACACAATATCCCTGATTTACCATCGGCGGTATATAGATCCAATCCCCTTCTCGCAACAACACATTATCCCCCGTAGCCTCCAGTAATAAGAGTTCACGCCCCTTCTTCGATTTCCCCGTCAATGCTTTCAATATATTCTGTCCGTCACGAGTCTTATTTTCCAATCCGAGCAATGCAGCGAAAGAAGCATAAAAATCCATTTGACACACCAGAGCATCCGAATCACCGGGTTTAATACGTTCCGGCCAACGAATCATGAATGCAACATGGGTTCCTCCGTCATAAGAACTGTATTTTCCTCCCCGAAGCGGACCTGCAGGTTTGTGGTTCCCTAATTTTTCAATAGCCTGATCTTTATATCCGTCATCCAGCACAGGACCGTTATCACTGGAGAAAATGACTATCGTATTTTCCGACAATCCCAATTCATCCAATGTCTTCAAAAACTCTCCCACACACCAGTCTGCTTCTAAAATAACATCTCCACGCGGACCTAACGAAGATTTTCCGGCAAAACGTGCATTGGGAACTCTGGGAACATGCGGCTGATGTAAAGCATAATATAAGAAAAACGGGTTTTCTTTATTCTCTTTTACAAAATCGGTCGCTTTGTCCAGGAAAGTGTCTGCCATGTCCTCATCCACCCACAATGCAGACTTTCCCCCTTTCATATATCCGATTCTGGATATTCCATTGGTGATAGACTGATCGTGTCCGTGACTCGGATGTATTTTCAATAATTCCGGATTAGATTTTCCGGTCGGCTCTCCGGGGAAATTCTTCCGGTAACTCACTTCGATCGGATCGTTCGGATCCAAATTTACGACTCTCCCGTTTTCCACAAAGACTGTGGGAACACGGTCGTTCGTTGCTGCCGTAATAAAAGAATAATCGAATCCGACTTCACGTGCGCCCGGCACAATTTCTTTATTCCAGTCCACATTTCCGTTTCCCAACCCTAAATGCCATTTCCCGACAGCACCCGTCGTATATCCGGCTTCCTTAAACATTTTCGGCAAAGTAGGCATATCCTCTTTTATGATCAGGGGTGCATTTCCCTGCAACACCTGAGCTTTCTCTCTCCACGGATAACGTCCGGTGAGCAGGGAAAAACGGCTCGGCGTACTGGTCGCAGAAGTAGCGTATCCATGAGAGAAACGCACTCCTTCATTAGCGATACGGTCGATATTGGGAGTTTGTATCTCCGTAGCTCCATACGCGCTTATATCGCCGAATCCAAGATCATCGGCAAGAATAATGATAACATTTGGTTTTTTGTCCGGTTGTTTTGCCTGTACAGCATTCACCAATACGGCACACCCCACGACAGGCAATAAAGTAATCACTTCTTTTTTCATGGTTTGGCTTTTTTAAATTCTTCTTGTAACAAAGGCCAGTTCGGATCATACACATGGGCCTCTTTCATAATATCTGCTAATTCTTTCGCTTTCTCCGGATATTCCTTAATTATATTATGAATTTCCGACGGATCGGCCGCTAAGTTATATAATTCCCAGATAGAATTTTCACCTTTAGAAGCTTTTAAACGAATAAGTTTCCAATCTCCCTTTCTCACAGCCTGCCGTCCTCCCATCTCCTGAAATTCAAAATAAAAATAATCATGCTCCTTCTGTTTTCCTTTACCTGTCAAAGTCGGCATTAAACTTATTCCATCCGTTTTTTTCACTTTATTTCCGGTCAGCTGGGCAAAGGTAGGCAACATATCCCAGAAAGAACACATAAAATCGGATTGTCCTTGTTTAATCACTCCCGGCCATACGGTAATAAACGGCACACGAATCCCTCCTTCGTAAACATCGCGTTTATATCCCCGGAAAATTCCATTGCTATTGAAAAAATTCGGATCGGCTCCACCTTCCATGTGAGGCCCGTTATCGCTGGTAAATACAATGATCGTATTATCGTAAACTCCCAATTCTTTCAATTTGGCAACCACTTGTCCGACATAAACATCCAAACGGTAAATCATAGCCGCAAAAGTAGCATGAGGCTCTTTCTGTGAACAGTACCCTCCCTTTCTGAAAGCCGGTCCCGCATCTACCCCTTTATAAGGTTTTTCCGGATATTTTCCTCTGAATTTCTGAATGATACTATCTTCCGGCACAATCAGCTCTGCATGAGGCAATACATAAGGTAAGAACAGAAAAAAAGGTTTATCGGCATTTTTATCCAGAAATTTCAATGCCTTTTCATGAATCAAATCCTGGGTATAAGTCCCGAATCCCCCGTTATAATTATCCTCCAGCTCTATCCGTTTATCATTCTCCCATAAATGATCTGCATAGTAATTATGAGCGAGCAATTGACAATTATATCCGAAAAAATCATCTACTCCCTGTTTGTTGGGATCGCCCACCTCACCCGGCGCACCCAATCCCCACTTTCCAAAAGCTCCGGTAGTGTATCCGGCATTTTTAAACACACTGAATATAGAATACACCCCCTCCGGCAGTGACATCTGACCTTCCGGCTGAACTTCCCGGTTTCCACGAATGGGCGTATGTCCCGAATGCAACCCGGTCAAAAGACAGGAACGAGAAGGAGCACTGACAGTTGTTCCAGAATAACATTGCGTAAAACGCATTCCCTGTAAAGCCAAACGGTCTATGTTCGGGGTTTGGAACTTTTCCTGTCCGTAGCAGCTTAATTCTCCATATCCCAAATCATCGGCAATGATGAATACGACATTGGGAGCTTTCTTTGTTTTTGCCGGGGTAGCTGCAAACACTTGTCCAATACCTACTCCAACTGCAATACCTGATAATAGTAACGATTTATTCATATAAATGTGATTATGATTAAAATTGCTCCGATTGCCATAATCCTTAAATAATCAGTTAGATAAGAACTATAAACATAGTAAAATACAAACGCCCTATTTTTATCACTTAAGGTTTCAAAGATATAGGTTTTATCTTGTTTTTTAAAATTTTTAATAAGATATTCTATTTCTCCGGATCATTTTATTATCCTACATAAAAATATCGACCGACAAAACTATTAACAATAATAACAATAAG
>UQTM01000016.1 GCA_900544025.1 uncultured Odoribacter sp. | reverse complement strand
CGATAGTACCGATATTTACGTGTGGTTTTGACCTGTCAAACTTTTCTTTAGCCATGACTCTAAAACAATTTTATTATTAAACAATTTATCTCAAAATAACTCTTTATTAAACTAACCACATGATCTTCAAAACGTTACACGTCAATAGATCATATAAAGCCCTTTTAATGAGCGTGCAAATATAAGTAAATAATTTTGACTCACAAAATTATTTTACGTAAATTGAATGTTTAGTCTTTAAAAGCTAATGCTTTAAACTTCAAATACACAATCAAGCTTCTCTTTCTTTTTCCTTGATTTTAACTAACTGACGTTTAATGACGTCATACAGTTCATCGATAGCCTCTTCAAACTTTTTAGCATTTTTCTTTGCAAAGACATCTTGTCCTTTGATGCTTACATTGACTTCAGCCACTTTATTTTCCAGGTTATCGTCTTTTTCCAGCTTCAAAGCAACATCCACACCTAAAATAGCATCATTATACTTTTCAAGTCTGGTTAATTTTTTCTGGATAAAGTCTTCCAACTGTGCGCTGGCAGAGAAACCGACTGCATTAATTTTAATGTCCATAGTACTTCCTCCTTTAGTTTTAAGCTCTGGGATGAGCTTGATTATAAACTTTTTTCAAACTCTCGAAAGAATTATGAGTATAGACCTGAGTTGCTGCCAAACTGGAATGTCCCAATAATTTTCGTATCGCCTCGATACATGCCCCGTTATTCAACAGAGCCGTAGCGAACGAGTGCCGCAACACATGAGGGCTACGTTTAGAAGAAGTAGTCACTTCACCCAGATACTTCACGACCAATCGATAAATGAACTTATCATAAACAGGAGTGCCTTTGTCCGTAATGAAGAAAAACGGATGTTTTCTTCCGGCAATCTCATCCCGCATCTGAAGATAATCCTTCACCGCTCCGGTCAATTCGTGAAGCATAGGCACGATACGTTGCTTGTTCCCTTTGCCGTTCACTTTTATGGTTTCGTTTCCGACATCTATATCCTCCGTTTTCAACCCCACCAATTCCGAACGCCGCATTCCGGTATAATAAGCCATCATCAGAACCAGCCTGTCCCTCACTTCAGGAAAATCGCTCTCAGATTCGTGACGATCGAGCAATTCGTCCATTTGGTAATCGGAAACAAATACCGGTAGCTTTCTCCCGATCTTCGGAGCGACCACTCCATCCACCGGATTTACGGCAATTCTACCTTCTTTAACCTGGAACCGGAAATAAGTTCTCAACGAGCTCAATTTACGCCTCACCGTTTTCGACGTCATCGGTCTCGACATCCGTCCGTTCATTTGAAATTTCCCGGACATGAGAGCCACCTCGAAACGCCTCACCATTTTAGCGGTAACTTCCGAACAATTCTCTATCAGTTCAACTTTTTCACAGAACTCGAAAAATTGATCCAAATCTTTCTTATAAGCGGCAACAGTATGTTCTGAATACCGTTTTACGCTTTTTAAATAGACCAAAAATGAATCAATCTCCATACTCAACCTTCTAAAATCGTACCCAAATTAACTTTTTCTATCGGGAAAAGCAAGTTCCCGAAACAAAAAATTAATCTTCAGCCTGCTGCAAGCTCTGCTTGTAAGCTGCTTTGATCCGCTGAGCCCGGTTTCTTACAGAAGGTTTCGTGAAAGCCTGACGGTCTCTCAATTCTTTGATAACTCCGGTTTTCTCAAATTTTCTTTTGAATTTCTTTAAGGCTCTTTCAATATTTTCGCCTTCTTTTAAAGGTACAATGATCATAATTTTATTTTTTTTATCGATTAACATATTACGCATATCCACTTGGATATTTTATCCGAAGCCGCAGGAAACTGCGCTTTTCCCACGTTCAACAGGGCTTGCATCTTAAATCCGCACATCGATTTTTCTCCTGAAAAACAGGAACTTACCATAATATATGCGAGACTTATTTTCTTTCCTTATTCTTTCCAAAACGAACCAACTCGCTTTAGTTGCAAGCACCCCCTTTCAAAGTGGATTGATTTTTAATAGGTTAAACTTCACAAAATTGGACGGCAAAGATAAGTCAAAAAAAACGAAAAACGAAAAAGCCGATAAAAAACATGATCATTTTTTTATTCGACCTTACTTTTTTTGAAATAACCCCGTGTCACCGGCTTCCAACAAAGGCATCAGCTCAGTCAAAATATCCGGATGCTTTTCCGCTATATTTTCCGTTTCATAAGGGTCTTTCCGATAGTCGTACAACTCGACGACAGGTGTTGCCTTCCGGTAATACTTTGTCAGGCGATAGCGGGAAGTACGTAAGCTAACTCCATTATTAAAATAACTGTATGCAAGATCCTGCCATTGCTTATTCCGCTTTTTTTCGATCAGGGGACGAAGGCTCACCCCGTCCATACTCCCTTCCAGCGGAACATCGCAAAGATCGGCAATCGTAGGATAAATATCCACGGAACTAACTACCCGGTCGGAAATTTTTCCTTTCACACCGGGCATTCGAACCATAAACGCACTGTTCAGGGCAACTTCAAAAACCGTATGTTTTCCCCATACCCTTTGCTCTCCCAAATGCCAGCCATGATCTCCCCAAATCACGACCACGGTATTTTCTGCCAGTCCATTGGCCTCTAAAGCATCCAATACTTTACCGATCTGTGCATCCACATAACTGACGCATGCCAGATAAGCATGCACCAGCTTACGGGCATAAGCTTCAGAAACAGGCCGGTCCAATGTGGCGTCTTCATCACCCAGCTTATATTGCTTGATTTCGTGGCTGTCATGCAAACTCGCCCGATTGACATTCAACGGAATATAATCGTATTTCGTTAAAGGGATCGCCTGTTCGTCATAATAATCCCAATATTTTTCGGGAGCGTTAAAAGGCAAATGAGGTTTAAAAAAACCGACCCCTAAGAAAAAAGGCTTTTCACTTTCCGCCAATTCTTTTAACTTTTCCACCGCCAATTCCGCCGTCAAGCCATCCGGATAACCTTCATCCCCCACTTCTCCGCATTCATAGGGTTTCACCATTCCTTTCTTTTGAATCCGACTCGTTCCACCCACATATCCGAAAAAAGCGTCCCAGCCGGTTTTCCATTGACCGGGATTAAACAAAAATTCATTCCAACTATAAGGCATTTCAAGGACATCGCTTTTAGAAGCCCCATAAGCATAACTATACCCATCGGCAGAGTGTCCTATCTTACCGATACCCACGGTATAATATCCGTTTTTCCGTAACAAATGCACAAAACTTTCCGCCTGTGCGGTTTCGGGCTTTCCCGTCATCCGGTAGGCAATAGCTTCATTGGTCACATCTTTCCGGTTTTTCGGATAAGCCCCGGTAAGCATACTGCACCTGGAAGCTCCACTGGTCGGAACCTGCACATAATGCCGGGTAAAAACGGTTGAACTTCGGGCAAAACGATCCAGATTAGGCGTCAAGGCACGTTTACTGCCATAGCAGCCCAACTCTGTGCGAAAATCATCCACACATATAAAAAGTACATTCTTCCGGGGAAGATCGTCGGCAGCCTGCACCGGTAAAAGCTCGACCAGTCCGGCAGACATGAAAATAACAGGAGCAAGGTAGTTTATGTTCATCGTCCTTTAGATATAGAAAAATAGACTCACGCTATTCATTGAACATACAAATCTAAATAAAAAAGTAAAAAACCAACAAATCAGCCTGTTAATTCTACTCTTCCGGCAATGTCCAGACGTAAAATTAAACCGTTACGACTGATATACCCGTCCCCGTGGCTCAAAAGGCCTTAATCCCCGGATAAATTTCTCCACCTCTGTTATATGTGTTACGCGGCAAAGCCTTGCCAACTGTCCGGAAATGCTCGGAACAAATAAATAATCCTCACATACCAGATATTTATCCACTTGTAAACGGTATATTCCCGGCAAATAATTTTTTAAACTGATAATCGCCAATACCGAAAAAGTTTCTTCTTTAAAAAAATTGGAAACAATTATAAAATTGCTGACCACATACACCACATTCAAACGGCAAAGACGGTAAACCGGATAAGCCAGCAATACGATAACGGTATCGACAATAAGAAGCGGCAAAAAATAAGAAGGGAGATTCCACTCCAATATCAGTAATAAAGTAACAACGACAAAAACGACCAGCAAAATCAAGGGGACGAAGAATCTGTAAAAAGGCGTCAGGCGACTGGACAATAATTTTGAATCATACTGAAAAGCACGTTTATTCAACGCCCACACCCCATACCACACACACACACACATGATCCCTCCCGTTATATAAGGAATAAAAGAAGGAATATGAAAAGTGATATTCAAAGGTAAAAGAGAAAATAAAAAAGCAATACCACTTATCCCAAAGAAACAGAAACTCATAACCACCTTCCAGATACTATCTTCAAACTTATTTTCAAGCATAATTCAAAATTTATAAAGATTCACACTTAATTAAAAAATAACCAATTTTTTCTACTAATTTTATTTAATTTTGATGTAAAGTAGTGCAACCAAATATAAGCAACTAATTTTAATAAAAACAATTTTTAAAATACAAATTATAAAATTATTATTTCATAAAATTAAAAAAATATCAACCACCACTCGAAGAGGCTTTGATTTCCTTTCTGCCTATCGATCCGAGCTTAATTTTTCTATCTCTTTAAATTTCAGCAATTATCCATAAAAAAGCGTAAGACCGGAAAAGCGATTCTTGAAATCACTTTTCCGGTCTTCCGGACTTATTCACCCTAAAACAAATACCGCTCAAGGCTTCCAGCCGTTCCCGGTCATCACCTTATAGCGAATACTTTTTAATATGCTCTAAAAAGGTAATACACATCCGGAAGATTCTGGAAATTATATACTAAAAATCGAACTTTCTGAAGGATCAACGAATACAATACTCCAAGTGATCGTAGAGTAAAGAAATTATAACACACGGCATGTATTTGATTAACTCTTTACAAAGAGAATGGGATTGTTCATTTATGTTTCAAACACCCTTGAGCCATCCCTTTGTTTTGTTCCCTGCAAAGCCGAAGTGACGATACGGACACTTTGAGCGGGTAACATCTGGACAGACTCCGTAATCATCCGGTAAGTTTCTTCTTCTATCGAATAGTTTTTAAAATAGTCTTCCAGATTTTCAAGTCCGGCACTCTCGAAATCGGCAATCTTTTTCTTATCCCTCAAATAATTGAAACAAAGATTTTTTATTGCCGCACAAAGAAAAGCCTTCAAACCGGGAATCGAATTATATTCCACGATTTCGTCCACAACCGGACAAAACCTCTTGCTCTCAATCCGCTATTTAGTTTTAGAAACCACCCCAATAATTTATATCCTATTGTGTTCCAATACATTTTGAAAGAAAACTTTTTCGTTTTAAGGATTTAAAAGGTCTTTGTTATAATAATTAAGAATGTCATTGATCATTTTAACATAATTCAGAGCCTTCAAATTTCCGGCATTCAGCCGCACCACAGCATTAAACCGATTCAAAGCATCGGTCATTCTGCCCTCTGCATACAGCAATTCCGCCAATTGCATCAGACACTTCTCATCCGCATGCTCTTTTACATATTCCTCCAGCTCCCGGATCGCTTCCCCACGCTTTCCGGCTTCCGGCAGTTCATTTATATTTTTTTCCATGTTAGATACATCCTACTTTTTCACATTCACAATACGTTCATTACAATTTCCCGCCCGGTCACAAACCCTCACTTTTACCAAATGTGTTTCACCGGCTTTAAAAACGGGTTCATTCAAACTGCAAGAAAACAAATCATTTTTCGCATCATATACGAACAAACACCATTCCCCGTTCACCTCTCCCCGGTATTGCCCAATCCCGGACAAATCATCCTTTATCTTAAACGACACCCGGCGGCCGGATGTGATTCCCAAAAAGGTCACCGTAGGCGGAACAGTATCCTCGACCACCCGATAACGGCTCAAATAACCGATAGCAGCCGAAAGCCGGTCTTCTTCCCGACGGGTTTCCAAAGCATAAAGACGTCCCTGGGCATCCTCTTCACAAATCAAAGCTTTCTCCCCATATTTCCCTATAAACGACAAAACGGCCTTTTTCATTAAAGGTACTTCTTCACGGGAAAGTACTAATGTTTCTCCACCCCCGGTGCTATCGGCCTCGATGCCGATTTCCTGCTTTACCGACCAGGGGAGCATGCCCGGTTTCAATTCCAACTCCCACTCCGGCAAGAAAAACTGATAAGCGCAGTCGAACCTCAACACGCTGTCGGGCGAAATCACTTGTTCGCATTCGCGTCCTCCCTTCAAGGTTAAATTCACTTTCGCACGATTCCCATTGATATCCCATAAATCCAACTGCAAGGCCAGGCTACTGTCCTGCTGAATCTCGAATACTCCCCCGTTGAAATTTTCCACTCCCGTCACGTTATTCTGAAACCATCCGAAACAACGGTAAACTGTCTCTCTTTTTTTATAACGATAGAAATCCTTTATGGTATTGATATAGCACGACTCCCCAAAATCACAGGAGTCCATTTTCAAGCGGAAAAGCGTATCCCCTGCCACAGTCAGGTCCATTTTATAGACTCCCAGCTTATTCCCGGAGTCGTTCATCCGGTCTTCGGCGTGTACCCCGATCCCGATCTTTCCGGCAGGCACAGTCACCTGTCCAACAGAATAACGCCCCGCTCCCGACGACTTCACCGAAATTTCCTTCACCGATTCCACGCATCCCTCTTCGGATATACTATAAATATATACAGTTTTCACCAGCGGAGGAATAGCATCCCGGATTTTATATACACTTAAGGGATTCAACACCTTTTCCGTACGGGTATCCCGGATTTCAAAATGCAGGTGGGGGCCTCCCGAAGAACCGGAATTACCGCTATAAGCGATCGTATCTCCCTGCTTGAACAGCAGGGCATACGCTCTGAAATCCTCGTCTAAGCCGAAATCTTCCCGGCTATACTGTAATTCCCTCGCCAACCGTTCGATGCAAGGGGCAAAACGTTCCAAATGTCCATATACGGTAGTCGTACCGTCCCCGTGTTCCACATACAACGCATTCCCATAGCCTACCGGGGATACCCTCACCCGGACGATCAGCCCGTCCTTCACACACACCACAGGGATACCCGTAACACCTCCGGTCTTTATATCTATTCCCGAATGAAAATGAGTAGCACGCAATTCTCCGAAATTGCCGCTTAAAATCACCGGGCGCTGCATGGGACGAATCATTTTTTGTGTCTGCCCGCTTAATGAAAACAAGCACAAACAATTAAGCGCAACAAAAAGAAAAATCCTCAAAGGCAAACGGTTTTGCATAATTACAAATAATAAAATTTCAAATGCAAATATACCCAACACTATTGATAATTTAAAGAATAAATTTTATCTTTGTCATGAAAAGATAAAGCTATGGCACTAAGACACGATGCTATTATAAATGAGCTGAATTTTAAAATTGATAAATTAATAAAACTATATATATCTTCTCTCGAGCAGAAAAAAGGGCTGGAAGGTAGGATAGAAGACCTGCAATCCGAACTCGAAAGTATGAAGAGGGAGAACAAAGAATTAAGCGAAGAATTAAAAAGGACCAAAGTGGCTAATGCAATTTCAGGGAGTGACGAAAACGGTTACGAAGCGAAAATGAGAATTAACCAGTTGGTGCGGGAGATAGACAAATGTATTGCTCTTTTGAATAATTAATTATGGCTGACAAACGCAACATTAATTTAAATATTGCCGACATACCTTTAAACCTGAACATCGCAGAAAAAGATGAAGAGGTGATCCGTAGGGCTGCTAAAGAAATTAATGAACGCGTTTCAACATATAAAACTGGCAATAAAGAGCCGGAACCTTATTATTTTTTAGCTTTTGTATCCTTGCAATACACCATTAAAATGTTGCAGCTCGAACAAAAGCTGGATGAAATAGAACAAATAAACCAAAAACTTGATGAGTTCATCAAAGAGTAAGTATTATTTTTAAGCGTTCTTTGAATAAAGATATTCCCGCATTATTTCTAATTTAAGCGAAAAACTCAACACTCAAACAATTGGGGCGTACGCTTATATTTGCCGAAAACAGGCCTCAACTCTTCGGAGTTCCTTCGGGACGGTGGAAGTTTGAATCAAATGGCAGCCCCACCCGTGTCATACAGGGGTTTTATTAAATGAAATAGTGCGGGTTTTTTTATGTGCAAAATTTTAGGTTTTATGAATTTATCTGCCGGGAAACAAGCGTCAGCATGGTGTGCACCGGTTTTAGGCTTTGCGAATATCACAAACATAAATATAATATTAATACTTTAATTAATTTCTGAAATATGATAACTACAATAATTTCAACCGTAGTAGCTCTGCTTGCCGGTGGAATCATCGGCTGGGGGCTGATGCGGATTGCTATGAAACATAGGGCACAAAACATCATCAAAGAAGCAGAGGCAGAAGCGGAAGTAATCAAAAAAGATAAAATCCTGCAGGCGAAAGAAAAATTTCTGCAGATCAAAGCCGAACACGAAAAACAGGCCGCAGCCCGGAACAACAAACTGATCGTAGCAGAGAACAAGCTGAAACAGCAGGAAACCGAAATTTCAAGAAAGCTGGAAGATATCCAAAGAAAAAGCAAAGACATTCAAAGTCAGCAAAGCAGCATCGACGTGCAGAAAGAACTGATCGAGAAGAAGGTGGTAGAGCTTGAGAAACTGAGAAAACAGCAGATCGAACAACTGGAGGCTATTTCGGGGATGTCCGGCGAACAGGCAAAAGAGAAACTGATCAACTCTCTGAAAGAAGAAGCGGAATCAGAAGCGATTTCCTATGTAAACGAAATCATGGAAGAAGCGAAAATGACCGCCAACATGGAAGCCAAAAAAGTGGTCATCAAAACCATACAAAGAGTAGCGACAGAAACGGCCACCGAAAATGCCGTATCCATTTTCCATATCGATTCTGACGAAATCAAAGGACGGATTATCGGAAGGGAAGGTAGAAATATCCGGGCACTGGAAGCAGCGACCGGAGTGGAAATCATCGTGGACGATACCCCGGAAGCTATCGTACTTTCCGGTTTCGACCCCGTAAGACGTGAAATAGCCCGTCTGGCACTCCACCAATTGGTTACAGACGGACGTATCCACCCTGCCCGGATCGAAGAAGTGGTAAACAAGGTAAAAAAACAAATCGAGGAAGAAATTATCGAAACAGGTAAACGTACTGCCATCGATTTAGGTATCCACGGCTTACATCCGGAATTAGTCCGCCTGATCGGTAAAATGAAATATCGTTCTTCTTACGGACAGAATCTGTTGCAGCACGCACGCGAAACCGCTAACCTGTGTGCGATCATGGCTGCCGAACTGGGCTTAAACGTGAAGAAAGCAAAACGTGCCGGATTACTACACGACATCGGCAAAGTGCCCGATGACGAACCGGAATTACCGCACGCTATTTTAGGTATGCAGTTAGCTGAAAAATACAAAGAAAAACCGGATATCTGCAACGCTATCGGAGCGCACCACGAAGAAATAGAAATGACCACCCTGATCGCTCCTATCGTACAGGCTTGTGATGCCATTTCAGGAGCACGGCCGGGAGCACGCCGGGAAGTGGTAGAGTCCTACATCAAACGTCTGAAAGACATGGAAGACCTCGCCCTTTCCTACAATGGAGTGGTGAAAACATACGCAATCCAGGCCGGGCGTGAATTACGCGTAGTGGTTGGAAGTGAAAAAATATCCGACACCGAAGCAGAGCGGATTTCTTTTGACATTGCCAAACGGATTCAGGACGAAATGACTTATCCGGGACAGGTGAAAGTAACCGTGATCCGCGAAACCCGTGCGATCAATTACGCCAAATAAAAGCGATAAAACCATACAAGCACCCCGTCCCCAAAAAGGACGGGGTGTTTTTTATCCGCCTTTTTTGTAATTATAAGTAAACATGCTTATTTTTACACGAAGAAATACATTCCGGGAGCTTTTCGCCCCGTCCGGTAAACTTCCGGCATTTTTTATCGTAAACGATAGATTAAACTATAAATCTAAAACTATGGCAACAATACAAGCTTCAGAACTGATCATCAACGATGACGGCAGTATTTTTCATTTGCACCTTCTGCCCGAAGACCTCGCCGACAATGTAATCCTCGTAGGCGATCCGGGACGTGTAGAAACCATTGCAGCTCACTTCGACAACATAGAACTGAAAAAAAGTAACCGGGAATTCTATACCATTACCGGAACTTATAACAAGCACCGGATATCCGTAATTTCCACAGGAATCGGACCGGACAATATCGACATTGTGATTAACGAACTGGATGCTCTGGCCAATATCGATCTGAAAACCAAAGAAGTAAAAACCGGAGGACGGGTTTTAAACATTGTCCGCATCGGAACTTCGGGTTCTGTGCAGGCCGACATTCCGGTGGACTCTTTCGTTATCTCCGAAAAAAGTATCGGTTGCGACGGGGTGTTGCGTTTTTATGCCGACAACGAAGCCATTTGCGACACTCCTTTTGAAGATGCCTTTATCCGGCATTGCAAATGGACGCCCACCGCAGCCCGTCCCTATGTGGTAAACGCCTCTGCCGAGCTGGTCGATCGCCTGCACACCGAAGGCAAAACAATCAAAGGAGTGACTCTCACCGCCGTAGGCTTCTACGGACCTCAAGGACGGGTTTTACGCCTGCCGCTGGCAATGCCGGGCATCAACGACCGGATCACGGAATTCCGTTACGACGGCTACAAAGTGACGAACTACGAAATGGAGAGTGCTGCCGTTACGGGGCTGTGTAACCTTTTGGGACATCATGCCGCAACGATCTGCCTGATCATCGCCAACCGGATGACGGGGGATGCTTCTGCCGATTACCACGGCTACATGGGGAAATTAATCAAATATACCTTAAATCAACTGACAAAATAAAACGCACGGAGGTTGTAAGCACCCGACAGCTTCACAACCTCCTTTTATTTCATTCATTAAAATTTTCTTAATCTATTTTATCACATGGTTATCCAACGTATTCAATCATTATTCCTGTTATGCACGGCAATTGTCAATGCCCTGTTATTTTTTATGCCGGTAGCAAGCCTGACCGTTCCCAATAATTTCACTTACGAATTTTATACGACCAAAGTGGTACAACTGGGACAAACTCCTGTGTTCATTGCCTGGAACTGGATGTCGATGATCCTGACGATCGCGATCGTCGCAGTGGCTTTCGGAACCATCTTCGTACACAAGAAAAATACAAAATCGGTAAAACCCACCCTTTTTCTACAACTACGTTTAAGTGTGGCGAACATCATCCTTCAATTAGGGCTGATTATTCTGATATGGATGCAACTCAGAGGACGGGCGAGCGATCTGGCAGCCGACTGGAATGCAAACCTCAGCTTTATATTCCCCCTGATCGGCGTGATCTTTACCTGGTTAGCCTTACGTGGCATCGTAAAAGACATAACCGTGTTGAAATCATTCGACCGGATCAGATAACACGATCCGCAACCCAAGTGCTAAATATCGATCGGAGGAAAATAACAATACTATTTTTCCCTGAATTTTAATCCGAATACATCATGAATAAACTTTATCTTATTCTCCTGTTCCTTGCAGCGGGAGCATCGACTACGGCATCTGCCTGTACAAATTTTTTATTGACGAAATCCACGACGAAAGACGGCTCGACGATGGTCACTTACTCCGCCGACTCTCATGTGCTTTACGGAGAGCTTTATCACTGGCCGGCGGGAACATGGCCGGCAGGAACCATGCTCGATGTATATGATTGGGACAGCGGAAAATTCATGGGAAAAATTCCGCAGGCCGCACAGACATTCAATGTGGTGGGAAACATGAACGAACACCAGCTGGCAATTGCAGAAACCACATTCGGCGGACGGTCAGAGCTCCATCATCAGGAAGGAGCCATCATCGATTACGGCAGCCTGATCTATATCACCCTGCAACGGGCGAAAACAGCCCGGGAAGCCATAGTCGTTATGACCGACCTCGTCGCTAAATACGGTTATGCCAGCGAAGGAGAATCCTTCTCGATCAGCGATCCGAACGAAGTTTGGATCATGGAAATGATCGGCAAAGGAGAAGGAGAAAAAGGAGCCGTATGGGTCGCCCGTATGGTTCCGGACGGATATGTATGCGCCCATGCCAATCAGGCAAGGATTACCACCTTTCCATTGGAAGGACGCACCTCCATTTCTTCCGACAATATGAAAAAATTATACAATCCGGACGTGACTACCGTATATTCCAAAGATGTCATCTCGTTTGCCAAACAAAAGGGTTTCTATCCGCAGGACGGTAAAAATGCCGATTTCAGCTTTTCCGACAGCTATGCTCCGGTTGATTTCAGCGGAGCGAGAGCCTGTGAAATCCGGGTATGGGCATTCTTCAACGCCATCAATTCCGATATGGCGCAATATTGGGAATATGCCAAAGGCACGGGAATCAAACGCGATGCCAAAGGATATGCCACCAACCGGATGCCCCTATGGGTAAAACCCAACCGAAAAGTGGATGTATTGGAAGTGATGGACTTCATGCGCGACCACCTGGAAGGCACAGAGCTGGACATGAGCAAAGATCCGGGAGCGGGCCCGTATGAATGCCCTTACCGCTGGCGTCCGATGACTTTCGAAGTCGATGGCAAAAAATACGTGCACGAACGTGCCACAGCCACCCAGCAAACCGGATTTACCTTCGTGTCGCAGAGCCGGAGCTGGCTTCCGGATGCAATCGGAGGAATACTCTGGTTCGGCGTGGACGATGCCGCCAGCACCGTTTATTTTCCCATGTACACCTGTTCTACCAAAGTTCCTTATGCATTCGCAGTAGGCAACGGGAGTATGATGGAATTTACCAACAAAGCCGCATTCTGGGTATTCAACCAGGTAACGAATTTCGCCTACACCCGTTACAACGTCATTCATCCGGACATACGCAAAAAACAAAAAGCATTGGAAACCCAATACCTGACTTTTGTACAAATGACCGATGCAGGAGCTTCCGGCATGCTGGCACAAAATCCTCAGGCAACGGTGGAATTCCTGACCGAATTTTCATGCAATACCGGGAATCAGCTGGTGGATACCTGGCGCGATTTCTATGGCTATCTTTTTGCCCGTTATATGGACGGCAATATCAAAACGGCTGTCCCCGGAGAAAAGAATCCCAAAGTGGAGCAACCCGCCCTGCCGGAATGGTATTTACGCACAATCATAGAAAAAACAGGAGATAAACTAAGGGTTACGGAGTAATTCCGCCTTCCCCGCACCGGGCAGGATAAACACTGAAAGAATGTTTTATCCTGCTCTTTTTTTGAAATATAGCTTGTATTTAAAAATATATTTCCTACATTTGCAACCCGATTGGAGCGTGTGCAGTCTCTTACACGAAAGTCTCAGTAGTAATACTGCATCCGATAAATGAAAACTATAAAAAAGTAGAATAATGGATTTAATTAAAGTTGCAGAGCAGTCGTTTGCTGCTGAAAACCCAGTAGAGCATCCTTCATTTAATACCGGTGATACCATTAGCGTACACTACAAAATCATTGAAGGAAACAAAGAACGTATCCAGGTGTTCCGTGGAGTTGTTATCCAGATCAAAGGAACCGGAGTAACCAAAACTTTTACCGTTCGCAAAATGTCCGGTAACGTAGGTGTAGAAAGAATTTTCCCTTTCATCTCCCCGTTTATCAAACAGATCGACATTAACAAAGTCGGTAAAGTAAGAAGATCGAGAATTTACTATTTCCGCGAACTGACCGGTAAAAAAGCCAGAATCAAAGAAAAAAGATCATAATCTTATCTTTAGAATAATTAAAAGCTCTGCTATTGCAGGGCTTTTTTTATTTTCATAACTTTGTGAAAATGTATTGCCGGCAATAAAGTTCACCGCTCTGTGAGCATACCGGTTAGTTGTATTACCGTATATATAATTTTTAAATAGAAACCATGGATAACGCAGAAATTGTAAAAAAGGCCAAAGCGAAAGCTGAAACCTGGTTAAACGACGCCTATGACAAAGAAACACAATCCGAAGTAGAGCGGATGATAAAAGCTTCTGACACGACCGAACTGATCGACTCTTTTTATAATGATCTGGAATTCGGTACGGGAGGACTTCGCGGAATCATGGGGGCGGGAAGCAACCGGATGAATATATATACCGTAGGGGCTGCCACACAGGGATTTGCCAATTATATCAACCAAATGTGTACCGATAAACAAGAAAAATCGGTATGTATCGGCCACGATTGCCGGCACAACTCCCGCTATTTCGCCGAAACCGCAGCCGCCATATTTTCGGCCAATGGAATTACTGCTTATCTTTTCGAATCGCTGCGCCCCACTCCTGAAATATCGTTCGCTATCCGGGAATTGGGATGCTGCGGAGGAGTGATTATTACAGCTTCACACAACCCGAAAGAATACAACGGTTACAAAGCCTATTGGAACGACGGTTCTCAATTGGTGCCGCCTCACGATAAAAACGTGATCGGGGAAGTAAAAAAAGTAAAAGTCACCGACATTAAATTTACGGCCGTACCGGAAAAGATAAAATCTTTAGGAGAAGATTTCGACAAAAAATACCTCGATACGGTAAAAACTTTAAGTTTGTCGCCGGAGGCTATCAAACACCAGCACGATTTAAAGATCGTATTCACCCCGCTTCACGGAACTACCTATAAATTAGTGCCGGAATCTTTACGGAACTGGGGATTCACCAACATCACCACCGTGCCGGAGCAAATGATCCCGGACGGGGATTTTCCCACAGTGGCATCTGCCAACCCGGAAGAACCCGCCGCATTTAAAATGGCTCTCGACAAAGCCCGGGAGATCGATGCCGATCTGGCTATGGCCTGCGATCCGGACGGCGACCGCATCGGGATTGCCGTAAAGGACGACCGGGGAGAATGGCTCTTACTGAACGGTAATCAGACCAACATTATTTTCACCTGGTATATCATTCTCCGGAAAAAGCAATTAGGCCTGCTGAAAGGCAATGAATATACGATTAAAACCATCGTAACCACCGAACTGATTAAAGATATCGCAGAGAAAAACGGTATCCCCTGCTATGATGTTTACACCGGATTTAAATGGATAGCCGACATGATCCGTAAGAAAGGGGCAGAAGGATACATCGGAGCCGGAGAAGAATCGTTCGGCTTTATGCCCGGTTCGTTCACCCGCGATAAGGACGGAGTTTCTTCAACTTCTTTGATGGCAGAAATTGCTGCCTGGGCCAAAGATCAGGGCAAATCTCTATTTACGATTTTAAAAGAAATATACGCCGCATACGGTTTCTCGCAGGAAAAAATGATCTATATCGTACGCAAGGGATTAAGCGGCTCGCAGGAAATCAAAGACATGATGAACAACTTCCGCCACAATACGCCCAAAACCCTGAACGGCAGCAAGGTGATCCTGAAAAAGGATTATGCCGACCTGAAAGCGACCGACCTGGTAACCGGAAAATCTACCCCGATGGATTTCCCTACAACCAGCGATGTGCTGCAATTCTTCCTGGAAGACGGCTGTAAAATATCCGTCCGCCCTTCCGGAACCGAGCCCAAGATCAAATTCTATTTCGAAGCCCGTGCCCAAATGAACGGTATAAACGATTTCCATAAAGCTCAGGCAGAAGCTCTGGATAAGATCGATAAAATCATGAAAGACCTGAACGTTTAATTTCACGCAGGAAAATATCAGATAGACAAAGAGCGTTATTTTTAGCTATAAGCTTCAAATAACGCTCTTTTTAAATGACGTTGCCGGTTATTTCTTTCGTTTCTCCCGTTTCGGTCTGGCTTTTAAATCTACCGCTCCGATCTTATCCATCAAATCGAGAATCGCCGCCTCCCGCTTTCGTATATAAGGCGAAGGCTTTGCCGAATTAAAACGCCGGGGATTCGGCAAAGTTGCCGCGATCAAAGCCGATTCGGAAGCTGTCAGGCGGGAAGCCGGTTTTGAGAAATGCGCCTGCGCAACCGCTTCCGCCCCATATATGCCTTTCCCCATTTCGATAGAATTGAGGTAAACCTCCATAATCCTTTCTTTTCCCCAAATCCATTCGATCAATAAAGTGAAATAAGCCTCGAGCCCTTTCCGCACGTAAGAATGAGCAGGCAATAAAAATACATTCTTGGCCGTTTGCTGCGAAATAGTGCTGGCTCCGCGCTGCCGTTTTCCCTGTTCGGCTTCCTCTATTGCTTTCCGGATCTGCTGCACATCGAAACCGTGATGCTGCAAAAAAAGATTATCTTCGGAAGCAACCACCGCCCTCACCAAATAAGGAGATATTTCTTCCAAAGGAACCCAGTCATGCTTCCAAACCATCTTTTCCCCTTCCCACAACTGATTCACGGCACGCGACAGCATCAGCGGAGTGACATATACGGGAACAAAACGGTACATCACTACTGCAACCACGCTAAGCAGCCACAAGACAAGTAAAATCCGTACCGCCCAGCGGAATATATTCTTCAAAAATTTCATCATGAAAACCTGCCTGCATATCTTTTTCGCCCATCTTCCCTTTCCAGCCTATCCTTTTTTCTTTAAACTCTTATAAAACAAGAATGTTTACTCCTCCCGGAAAAATTCTTCCTTGAAATTAATAAAATAAAGCCGCTTCCGGGCACGTGTCACCGCCGTATAAAGCCAACGCCAATACTCATCGCCTGGCATATCGTCCGGCAACCATCCCTGATCTATAAATACGGCATCCCATTGTCCGCCCTGTGCTTTATGGCAGGGCACGGCATAAGCAAACTTCACTTGCAAAGCATTGTAATATTCATTCGTCCGCACTTTCTCAAAGCGTTTTCGCTTCAAAGGCACATCGGCATAATCCGCCTCTACCCGTCGGTACAATTCCCTGCTCTGTTCATACGTCAAAGCCGGATAATCCGAAAGTAAAGTATCGAGTATCACCCAGGCAGACAATTCCTCCTCATATCCGTCGATCTTCAAATCGGCACGCACAAAGTGAAATCCGTACAACTCCTCCCGCCTGCCTGCCCGCCTTACCGTCGCAATATCCCCGTTAGCTATAAAATCGATCTTATCGTAATCCGCACCCCAGAAATAATTGTTCTTCACAATCATAATCCGGTCTCCGCTGCTGAAATCTTCTTCCCGGTACAATATCGTACGGCGGATTCCCTCATTAAAACGATTCGCCCGCTTATTGGAACGGCAAATCACGATCGTTTCTTCTTCTCCGTACTTCCCGTAACAGGAATCGATTTCCTCGAGCAATTCGCCTCCGCCAATCCGGAAAACATCGGGAAAACCACTCACATTCAGCGACAGATCGCCATCGCCACGCCCGATCATACTCCGGATAGCGGTAGCATTATATAAAATACCCGATTCCTCCGCCTGCCGCATTATATCGGTCAGATTCACCTCGGTCACCCCTAAAAGATAAGAAGCCTCCAGCTCTCCCCTATCCAATGCAGGGCTAATCTCCAATCCCACAGGAGGTAACTGCGCTACATCCCCGATCAGCACCAAACGGTTATTCTTTCCGTTATACACATATTGCATCAGATCGTCGAGCAAACACCCCGTCCCGAAATTACTATCCTCTCCAGAGTTGGATATCATCGAAGCTTCGTCCACCAAGAACAAGGTGTCCGCCACTCCGTTAAACCCTAAATTAAAAACACCTTCTCCGTCCGTAGCGGACTTCTGGCGGTAAATTCTTTTATGAATCGTATAAGCCGCATGCCCGGAATATCCCGCAAACACCTTCGCGGCACGTCCCGTAGGAGCCAGCAAAACCACCTTATACTCCAATTCGGTCAAAGCATTCACAATTGCAGCAACCAGCGATGTCTTCCCCGTCCCTGCAAATCCCCTCAGCAGAAACAAACCCTCTTCTTCCCGGCCGATAAAAAAACGGATAAAATTTTCCACTGCCGTTTTTTGTGTCGGAGAAAAATCATAACCGAACTTTTTCCGGATAATCTCTTCAAAATGTTTTTGAATCATTGAAATTTAATTGTGGAAAATATCTATAATCTAAATTTTTTCCTAAATTTGCGAGCACTATTGGAGTTTATTATCTCGTTTGTAACGTTTGAAATCGTGCGTAAAGATAGTAAATTAACGACAACCGTTAAAAACGGTATATAGTTTATGCATTAATATCATATAAAATAAAGTTAAATATGAAAAAGCTCATTATTCAGATTCTTCTTGCCGGATTAGTCATTTTCCTGGGTTATCAATGCTATAAAAGTATCGACACCCCTTTGAAATTCACTGAGATCAAGAAACAAAGATACGATAAAACGATCCAGCGTCTGAAAGACATACGTACGGCACAGGATGCGTTCAAAAGCGTATATGGCAGATATACGGCAAGCTTTGACACCCTGATTAACTTCGTTAAATATGACTCGGTAAAAGTGGTTCGTTCTATCGGTTCTCTGACCGACGAGCAAATCGAAGCCGGGATGACAGAAGCACAGGCGATCAAAGAAGGGTTGATTTTAAGAGATACCACAAAAGTAAACACTCTCTCCAGTTTGAAAAATGCTGCCAAGGAAAAGAGAGAAGACTTCTTACCGGATTATTCCATCGACGACCTCCGCTATGTGCCTTTCACCCAAAGAAAGCATCAGTTCAAGATGGCGACAAACACCATCTATTCGGAATCCGGTATCGAAATTCCCGTATTTGAAGCACGTGTTTCCAATACGGTCATGTTTGAAAACCTTCCCGAAGAATTTCAGGAATATGTATTACAGGACAACGGCGAAGCAAAGCGCCTGAACAAATATCCCGGACTGAAAGTCGGCGATATACAAGAAGCGAATAATAACGTAGGAAACTGGCAATAAAATAGAAATGCAAAGCGTTTACTATATTGACAATACTTTTGTAAAAGAAAACTCTACACAATATATTTTGTCCATCCGTTATTCAACGGATGGACTTTCGTTTTGCATTCACGACTACAACAACAAGTTACTGGTATTTTTTTACCAGCCTTTCAGCCTCGACACCAAAGATGCCGTCATCGCCAAGGTGAAAAAAATCATCGTGGACGAAGAGATGCTGAATTTAAAATACAAGAAAGTTTATATCCTTCCCTGCAACAAGGAAAAAATAATATTGCCCGCCCATGCATTCAGCAAGGAGCATCTCACGGATATGTACCGGGTATGTCTCCAGCCGGAAAAGAACGACACCTTGCTTTACCGGAAAATCAAGATCATGGAAAGTTACATCGTGGAAGCACTTCCCCGGAATTTTGTAAACTTTCTTACCGCCCGTTATCAATCTTTGTGCATTGTGAACAGCGCTTATCCGTTCATCGTAAATTCGTTGTCCAATATCCTGTTCAACACCAATCACCTTTTTATCGACATTCACGATCAATATTTCGACCTTTTACTCACCCGGAGTAACGAAGTGTTGCTTTTCAATTCCTTCACCTACGGCTCGGTGCCCGATATCATCTATTATGCCCTGAACTGTATGAAGCAATGCAATGTATCGAAAGATAACCTGCAAACCACCATATCGGGAAACCTGGTAAACGATCCGACCTTCCGTGACAAAATCGGCCAGTATATCCCTAATGTCACCATCTCGGACTATCCTCCCCTGTCGCAGCTCGTAAAACAGCAAGAGCTGAACACATCCTGTTTCATTCACTTGTTAAGTATGCACAAATGCGAATAATCAGCGGATCACACAAAGGGAGGCAAATCATTCCGGATAAAAATTTCAGTGCCCGTCCGACAACCGATTTTGCCAAAGAAAATTTATTCAATGTATTGAGTAACTACATCGATATCGAAGGGGCGAAAGTATTAGACTTATTCTCAGGCACGGGGAGCATCAGTTACGAGTTTGCATCACGGGGAGCGGCAGAAATCATCTCCGTTGAATCGAATTTCAAACATTACGCATTCATCAAACGCGTCGCTCAGGAATTGAATTTCAAAAATATAAAGATCTATAGAACCGATGCCTTCATCGCCTGCAAAAAATTAAAAGGACAGAAATTCGACCTTATTTTTGCCGACCCTCCTTATAACCTCGATAAAATAGCCGATGTACCCGCAGCCATTTTCGACAACGAACTTCTAAGCGAAGAAGGGTTGGCTATTGTGGAACATCCGGCCCCCGTGGACTATTCACACCTGCCTTATTTTTCCGAACACAGGCAGTATGGAAGCGTAAATTTTTCTATCTTTCGCTACTAAAATCCCAATATGAAAACAGGATCAATTTTTGCCACCTTTTTCATGGTGGCTATTTCCTTTTCTTCCTCCCTACCTGCTCAGAAGATTACAAAAATTCAGCAGGATGCAAAAAATAAAGGGGTTACTCTTCCCTCTTTGCCTTGGCATTTAACGGACATTTGGTGGCATTTTCAATATCCTACCCAAAATTTCCAGCGTTTGGATATCGACATTCATATCGATAAGCCTGTCCCCGACGACGTAAATCTTTATATCGCCCCCTTAGGGCTGGCCCAACTAAACGACATTCGCTGTTACGGAGGTTTGCAAACCCATATCGGAGGCTGGGCGGATAAAACTTCCCGGAAGCTCGTAAGAGGCGGGAAAGGAGGCATTTTTTCACGCTGGAGCAAAAATAACCGACCGATCGGCCTCGATTACGTGGAAATGTACCCCGGCGGATTTTGCGAAAGCAGCGGCTATGAAGGAGAATTTTGCAGCGTCAGGCGGCCCTACGAATGGAAAGCCGGCAATTATACCTTCTCGCTAGTAAAAGAAGAAACCATCGATTTTAAAAATACACCACATACCTGGTTTTCCCTGACCATCCGGTCGCATCAGGATAAATCCGAATGGAAAATAGGGCGATTGTTATTCGAAGGAAAAGACTTTGTATTTTGGGATCGCCATGCCGCCTTCGTCGAAATATACGGCAGGAACTCCGATATCCCCGAGGTAACTTTTAGCTATCCCCGCATCAACGGAGCAGAACCGGTATACAGAGGAGCCATTGCCCGCCGGGAAACGGACGGCATCTCTGCGGCTCCGAATTGTGCGGATGTCAGAACTGACAACGATAAAATCATTGTCGGTATCAGCCCGGTCATCCGGGAGAAAGAATTTTTACAAACTTCCCTCGACCTGAAAAAGACTACGCCTCTCAAGTCTCTCATTTTAGAACTCCAGAACAAGAAATAAAAACACCCCAAAAGTCAGATTGACTTTTGGGGTGAATTCTATCCTACGGAATTTTTATTTCAATTCTCGTCATTTACATAATCGTAAAGCGGATCGCAGGTACACATCAGATTGCGGTCGCCATAACCGTCGTCCACCCGTCCCACGTGCGGCCAGAATTTATTTTCAGCCACCCAGGCAAGCGGATAAGCCGCTTTGCTGCGCGGATATACATGTGTCCATTCGTCAGCCGTCAGCACTTTATGAGTATGCGGAGCATTCTTCAGTACATTATCCGTTTTATCGGCTCTTCCCTCTCCCACTTCGATCATCTCTTCCCGGATCGTCTTCAATGCTTCGATAAAGCGGTCGAGTTCCTCTTTCGGCTCACTTTCGGTAGGCTCTACCATCAACGTCCCATGTACCGGGAAAGAAAGCGTAGGAGCATGAAAACCAAAGTCCATCAAACGTTTGGCAATATCCAGCTCGGTAATGCCGTATTCTTTGCTAAACTGATTACAGTCCCAGATCATTTCATGGCCGACACGTCCCTTACTGCCTTTATAAAGAATCTTAAAGCCAAGCTTTTCAAAAGCGGAAGCCAGATAATTGGCATTCAGTATCGCCATTTTCGTCACCGTGGTAAGCCCTTCCGCTCCCAGCATCAACAGATAACCGTAAGTCACAGGCAACATACCCACAGAACCGTAAGGAGCAGCAGAAACAGCGTGAATCCCCTTTTCTCCTCCTGTTTTCACCATCGTGTGAGAAGGCAAAAATTCAACCAAATGCTTAGCCACGCAGATCGGACCGACACCGGGACCGCCACCGCCGTGAGGCATAGCAAAAGTTTTATGCAAATTCAGGTGACAGGCATCCGCACCGATCTCTCCGGGACTGGTCAGACCACATTGCCCGTTCATATTGGCTCCGTCCATAAACACCTGTCCGCCATTTTCATGCACGATCTGTACCAGTTCGCGGATCGATTCTTCGAAAATACCGTGAGTGGACGGATAAGTAATCATCGTTCCAAAAAGATTATCCTTATTGGCAATTGCTTTTGCACGAAAATCTTCCACATCGATATTACCGGCCGCATCCGTAGCCGTAACGATAATGTTCAGACCTGCCATCGTGCTGGAAGCCGGGTTCGTCCCATGAGCCGAAGCCGGAATCAGAATCACATTCCGATGAGCCTCGCCCCGGGAAATATGATACTGGCGAATCACCATCAAAGCGGTGTATTCTCCGGCAGCTCCCGAATTAGGCATCAGGCTGCATCCGGCGAATCCGGTCACGGTTTCGAGCATCTTTTCCGTTTCTTCGATCATTTGGCGAAAACCTTCTGCCTGGCTGGCGGGAACAAACGGATGCATACCGCCGAATTCCGGCCACGTAATAGGCAGCATTTCTACGGCAGCATTCAGTTTCATCGTACAGGATCCCAACGAAATCATAGAAGTAGCCAGCGAAATGTCACGGCGTTCCAGGTTTTTCATATAACGCATCATCGCCGTTTCCGAACGATAAAGATTGAACACCGGCTGTTGCATATAATCGTCCTCACGGATCATTTCCGGATCGAGCACAGTACGGTCGTCCAAAAATTCAACCCGTTCTGCCGTTTTTCCGGCAGCCTGAGCGAATATGCCTATGATCGTATTGATTTCTTCTTCATCGATCTTCTCGTCCGTAGAGAGACGAACAGTTCCGCAACAACAATCGCAATAATAAAAATTCATCTCTTTTTCGGTAGCCAGATCACGGATCGCTTCCTGGGTAACTCCCTGAGGCAGTTCGAAACTAATGGTATCGAAGAATTTTTCTATCTTTAGCTTATAGCCGTATTTCTGTATCTCCTGAGCCAAAATCACAGCAGCAGAGTGAATATGCCGTGCAATCCGTTCCAATCCTTCCTTACCGTGATAAGCGGCATAGAAACCGGCCATAGTAGCGTTAAGCGCCTTAGCCGTACAAATATTCGAAGAAGCTTTCTCCCGTTTAATATGTTGTTCACGGGTCTGCAAAGCCAAACGCAAAGCTTTGTTTCCCTGCGCATCTACGGTCACTCCGATAATACGCCCCGGAATATTCCGTTTATATTCTTCACGGGTAGCCAGATAAGCGGCATGAGGACCTCCGTAAGCCATCGGAATACCGAAACGCTGTGTAGTTCCCAGCACAATATCGGCGCCCCATTGCCCCGGAGGAGTCAGCAACACCAAACTCATCAGGTCGGCAGCAACAGCCACCAAACTTCCGTTTGCATGCACCTTCTCTGTAAACTCCGTATAGTCACGAACTTCACCGTTAGCAGCCGGATATTGGATCAATACCCCGAATACCTCGGGCGTAAACTCGAAAGTATTGTAATCACCGAACAGCAATTCAATGCCCTGAGGTGCCGAACGGGTAATCAGTACATCTTTGGTTTGAGCGAAAACCTTATTATCGACAAACAATTTATTAGCTCCGGCTTTTTTCATTTCCTTGCTTCTCAGCGCATACATCATCTGCATGGCTTCCGCAGCAGCCGTAGCCTCGTCCAACAACGAACAATTCGTCAATGCCATCCCCGTCAGCTCCACGACCATCGTCTGAAAATTCAGCAAAGCCTCCAAACGTCCCTGCGACACCTCTGCCTGATAGGGCGTATATGAAGTGTACCAAGCCGGGTTTTGAAGAATATTGCGGATAATTACTGCAGGAGAGATCGTATCGTAATATCCCTGTCCGATAAACGAACGGTAAACTTTATTTTTAGAAGCGACCGCTTTAATCCGTGCCAAAAATTCGGATTCTGTCAAAGGAGCCGGCAAATCCAGCGCTTTTTTCAATCGTATCGATTCAGGTACGGTCTGTTCGATCAGTTCATCCACCGATTTCACTCCAATAACCCCCAGCATCTCCTCAATATCTTCCGGCCGTGGTCCCACATGCCGCCATAAAAATTGTTCTGTTGCCATTGTTTTATTATTATAAATTAAGTAATTCCGTATAAAAAAACGTTTTCAGATTTTGATGCCTGTAAAATTAAAGAATATTCTGGTAGCCACAAACAAAGTCCGGGAAACTTTATCGCCGAAAATGTAGGTTTTGGCACGCCTGCCACCGGGTTAGCCCCTCTATTTTTCAAGATAAATTGGGGAAAAATTCCACAATTCCACAACAACACCCCAAATCGGTGTGGAAAAATTCCACACATTTCACAATCCCTCAAAATTACATAATTTGTAAAACAATGTATATCAACATATTTACAAACAATCGCTTTTTTGGTACATTTTTAGCAATATCTTTTATACGTGAACACAGGCATTCTTTTCTTTTTTCAAGTTTCTCGCCCGGAACACGAATTTATCAACGGGAATCCCAATCTCGTACATACACAGATAGATATACAACGCCATTCAGCCTGTGTTCACTTACTTCTCTAAACCTTTCCCTCTCAATATCCAATGGTAAAACGCTCCCGATGATGAGCAGGTTTTTCCAACTCATTAATCATAGCCACAGCATAGTCTTCCACCGAAATAGCGCTGATTCCGCGTTCATCTTCAATCAGATCGTCTTTACCCATACGGAATTTACCAGTACGTTTACCCGGACGCATATCTGCTGCCGGGGACAAAAACACCCAGTCGATTTCTTTTTCCCGACTCAGTATATCCAGGTAAAAATCCCCCATAGCCTTTACACCCGGCAAAAGTGACGGAGGCACAGAACCCGAATCCATCAAACGAAGTCCGGGCGCAATAAACAAAGAACCCGCCCCGCCAACACACAACAAACGTTTCACTCCGGCCTCTTTCACTCCTTTTAAAATAGCCGAATAAATTCGTATCGTATCGTTATAAATATCGGGATTTTTCCATCCCGGATTAAAAGCACTGATTACGGAGGAAAATCCCCGGCATACGTCGGCAACCGTTTCCGGTGACGAAACATCGGCTTTCACAACAAATAAATTCGGACCGGTCATCGTAATTTTTGCCGGATCACGTACAACCGCCGTAACCTGGTGTCCCCGGTTCAACGCTTCTTCCAACAAAGCAGAACCGACAAATCCGCTGGCTCCTATCAGTACGATTCTTTCTTTTTCGTTCATTTTTTCCATGTATTAAGGTTATTGTTTCATCATCCGGAAAAGCTCCGTTTTTTCCCCTCTGTGATTTACGATGCTTCCCCTGATTATTTCTACGCAATTCCCCCTTTTCTGTTCCTTCATTCACACCTCTTTCTCCTAAAATCAAATAATTTCACACGGGGTTTATATACCTTTGTTTCTCTTTCAGAAAAAAGCCGGGCAATAGCCGGAGCGCTTTCCCGACCGATCATCTGTTTTTTTCGCTTCCTCCTGAAAACAAAGAATCGGGGAGAACAAAATAATTCTTTGTTCTCCCCGGTCCTAAAACTCAAATTTCAAAAAATACTCTCTTCCTCGTTTGTAACCGGATTATTTCACCGAACCAACCAAATAACCGGCACAAGCCCGATATAAACGTCCCCCCCAGGAAAACACTTATGGTTTCACCTTAGTATAAGTCGTTTCATAAGTTCCCCGTTTTAAAACCAACTGTTCCGGAGTAGATTTCACCACATCCAAGGTATCGGAAAAAGTTATCGTCTGCCCGTTTCCAATACTCTTTCCAGTCAGAATTAAACGTTGTCCCTCCTTTTTCCAGCTGTCATACTGTAATGTCGCCATATTAATCGAGGAAGCCTTTCCCCCCTTCTCCAGTTTCATGCCCTGTTCCCCCGCTTGTCCGGGAATCGGCTGTGTCCAGCTTCCGACTAAAACATCATCACTTGAATGGCATGCACAAACAACGAATAAAAATCCTAAAATAAAAACGATCTTACCCATAGCATATAAGTTTTAAATTAAACAGTCTTTCATTTATTGGTAAACCGGAACCAGTTAAAATCAGCGTAACCGTCCTCTCCGTCCTTCTCCGTTGTAAAATGAAACAAAGCAAAACGATTCGCCGTCCAGGGAAGCCCCAGCCCCATAGATAACACATCCCCGATCGGAGTGAAATCCTTATTATCCAGACTATAATAAAACCGCGCCTGAAAATCTTTATCGGTTGCCCGTGCCCTTATCCATATTCTGTTTCCCTGAAAATCATCGATTTGCTCAACGATCTTTCCGTCATTACACATCACGATCTGTTTCTTATCACCGCTCTGGCGTACTGCCACATAAGCATAAGGAAATTCAAAAATACCAAATCCGGCAACATTACCGTTTTTCAATCCCGTGACCTCCAGCTCTACGGTTCCCTCAGAACTGGGTCCCTGAACCCGCTGAGTCAATGTATTCCGGGCTTTTTTCAAATCTTCGGCATACGATGCTTTCAAGCGCATATATCCTTTCCTGGCTTTCAACGACCACTTTTCAGGGTCTGGATTATGATTCCACTGCCATTGCAATCCCAGCTTTTGCGTGTTAAACTCGTCGGTTGTCGCAGGAACCTGTACCGGAAAATTCTTTCCCACATCGGGCTTCCGGTAAGTAATCACATCCTTTCCGTTTTTTCCCAGCATAGGCCAGCCGTCTATCCATTCCACAGGCACCAGGCAAGGAACCCGTCCGATAGCACCCCTGTCCTGCATAATTATAAACCACCAATCTCCATTCTTCAATTCTACCATACCTCCCTGATGTAAACCATTAGGCGGATAGGAACTATTATCATTCATAATCAGCTTATGCTCATAAGGACCGTAAATATGGTCGGATCGCAAGCAGATCTGCCACCCTTCCGTTCCTCCTGCCGGACAGGTGATATAATACTTACCGTTAATTTTATAAGCATGAGCGCCTTCCATACCGAAGCCTCCCCCAAATTCATGGGGATTCTTAAATCTCTGATCCCATATCTTCACCTTTTCGCCTTTCACCGAACGGACATCCGGGTTCAACTCCGTCACATAAAGCGTACCCTGTCCATGTACCACATACACTTTTCCGTCATCATCGAACAAAAGCCCCGGATCATATAAATATTCCGGGAAAATAACCCGTTCCCAAGGTCCTTCCACATGATCGGCAATACAAATAGAAAAATTCCCCTTTTCCCTGCCCCACCCGTAAGGCGTACAGAAACCGATATAAAATTTCCCGTTATGATGCCGGATCGTTGCAGCCCACGAACCGTTCAAATACAAATTCCCCCCTTTCATATCGTAGCGGGGGTCTTCATCGTACCTTTCCACCGCATAGCCCGCCATCTTCCAATTTACTAAATCTTTAGAGATTAAAACCGGACATCCGGGCACATAGTGCATGCTGGTCGATACAAAATAAAAAGTATCTCCTACCCGGATCACATCCGGGTCAGGCCAATCTCCCCACAAAATCGGATTTGTAAAAGTTCCATTCCCGTTATCCGGTGTCCACACCGGCATCTGTGCAGCCACGTTTAAATTGCTCCAGCTTAAAAACAGGAAAAAAACGAATAATAATACTTGTTTCATATTTAACTTATTTTCAAATTTTAATCCTTGATTTCCGCATCCTGTGCATAAGGAGCAATTTCTATGGCACGCAATAAAGCTCCATGAGTTTCAGACTGCCTCAGTCCGAATACCAGCGTATTCTTTCCTCCGAAATTCAACCAGCACTCCGGCAAGTAAAATTCCCGCTGAGGCCCTTCCTCCCAATGCCGTCCGATATTATGTCCGTTAAGCCACATATATCCGCTACCCGAAGCACTCATCAGCAAGCGCCAGGGAATCCACGTTCCTTTTTCCTGTTCAGGCATTTCAAAAGTCACCCGATACCAGGTAAACAAAGCATCGCGTTCCCCTTTGGGCTGAATATGATTTCCCTTTCGTTTAATCTCGCTCCGGGTATCTAAAGACACCACCCGCCAATCACCTTGCCTGTTTCCTTCGTGTATTCCTTGCACAACACCTCCCATATCCGCAGAAACTTCCCACACCAAAGGCTTCAATATCTTCAATTCCCTCAACAGGCGCACTCCTTTCAGCAAACCTCCCGCACCGCTATGATTACGAACCACTATCGCTATTTCGTTTTTACCGGGACGGATATAAGAAGCAATATTCACCACAAAAGGCTTATCCCAGGCATTATGCGAAGCCACCTGCCTGCCATTCACCCAAAGAGTGCCGGCATCGTCCACACATCCGAATTCTAACACGGTTTTCTCCTCCGCTATCATTTCAGGGGTATATTCCAAAGTTGTCCGGTAAACAGCCGTCCCGGTTTTCCCTTGCAGTACCCACGCAGCAGGCCATTGCGGCTTTTCCAACCCGGCAATCTGCAACGTAGCCAGATTAGCAACCGTAGCCCGGTCCAGTCTGATCCGCTCCCAGCCGGCAGAAGAAGATAAAATCCGGGATATTCCCTGTCCCTCCTGCGTGATCTCCTTCACTTCCCATTCTTCCACCGGAACAATCGACGATTGTTTTTTCCCTAAACCCGCTCGCTTCATTCCACTCAACTCCTCCATAGGCCGGTATCCGTGTGCATGTCCCCGGTTTTCATAAACCATCACCACTTCATTAGTCCCAGCTTTTAAAACTCCGTTCAGGTCAAAAGTATTATCCAATTCATCGGTCGAAACCCTTGCCACAAGCCTTCCGTTCACCTCCACATAAAGCGGGTCGCCGGTAAACATTTCGCATACCAATGTTCCGTACGAACTCACTTCCTGAGGAGTCAGTCGGAAACGGGAACGATACATAGAATACCGACAATCATTTACATCTATTTCAGGCAAAGACAATCCTTCCGGCAACTTTTGCCATTTTCCCCGAAAATCCTCATCCCGTTTTTCAGCTGTCTGAATCCGGATCGAGGCAGGCAAAACGGCAGGGCGGCGGGGTAACTGCTGTTCTCGGGGATACCACTCTCCACCGGAAGCCTCTTTCACGTCTTTTTCCAGTACCAGCATCCTACTGTCGGCAGGAGCCAGTTCGCAAGCTACCGATAATTGTTCTCCTCCCGGCAATGTTAAACCGACCTTTCCCTGAAAAGGATTTTTCCGGTCGCGGTTAAAAAAGAAAAGAAAACGCGTTCCGTCGGAAGCCTGCCGCACCCCGACGGTCAATTGTTCCGGTGTTATATCCGTTTTAAAAGTAACCGCCTCACTCTCGGCTATTTGTTTGCCAAACCGGTCGACCAGTTCCCCGATACCTTTCACTGCCGCATATTTTTCGCCCACTCCCCCATTTTCCTTTAAAGGTGCCCCATAATCGTAAGTCGTCGTCATACGCCTTGCTCCCCAGCCGGCAAAATGTGTCCCTCCGAAAAACATATAATAATTTAACCCGGTTGCACCTCCGGCCATTGCCATTAAAGCCATCCCCCGGGCATGCCGTCCGTCCAGATAACTATCCTCACTCAACCCGCCTCCGACAGTGGAAAACCAGCCTCCCTGCAATTCACACACAAACGCCGGAGCATTAGGCTGTACGCGCTTTAAATCTTCTATCCTCGACTTTGCTTCGTGCATATTCCACCACACATACTGATTGTCCATATCGAACAACTGACCGATCACGTCATCTTTCGAACCTCTTACCTCCGGAGTAACGCAGGTGAACAAGGGAACATCAATTCCATGGGCAAGGCAAGACGCAGCCAATGCTTTAAGAAATTCGATCTTTTTTTCGGACTCCATACCGAAATAAACATATTCATTTTCCAATTGCACCATAATAATCCCCCTCTCCCCCTTTTTCTTCCGGCTCAATTGTTCTTCGGCAAATACGGGGCAAACAGCATCATACCAATGCTTGGCCCATTTGATATGTTCCGGGTGATTACTACGAAGCCAGAAACTGGTTTCATATTTTTCGGGGCAAAACTTAGCCAGCCAGCGAGGATAAGCTCCTCCGGCCCATTCGGCACAAATAAAAGGCCCGGGACGCACAATCGTGTATAATCCGAATTCCTCATGCGCCATTTTCAGCCAGGCTTTCAAATCGCTGAAATCAAATTGTGAAAGATCGTTCACATTTTCCGGCATATTCCGTTCATGCCAATTCCAGGGTACATAAGTTTCTACCGTATTAAAACCCGCCTCTTTGATCTTCTGAAAACGGTCGCGCCACAACTCTTGCGGTGCGCGGAAATAATGAAAAGCCGCACTTAAAATAAATACCGGTTTTCCTTCCAGGAAAAAACAATTCTCATCATACCGTACCCGGTCGGAATGATAAAATTTTTTTTCCGGGAAAACTTGGGTTTGCGCCCTAAGGCATATACATAGAGCTACAAATAACAGAGTCGTGAATTTCCGCATCATGAAAACTATTTTATAATATTCATTTTATATATTTTATCTCTTGGTTCTGTTGTCAGCCATAAATCCCCCCCCGCCGTACTAACGCAATCTGATCGTCTCCGTTCCCAGCATACCTTCCCCCGATGTCCGGAGCTCCAGATTCTTACCTTCCCCGGTTTCCACCAGAAAGGCAGCCACTCCGGCTTCTGTCCGGAAAAGTTCCGGTCCGCGAACACGTCCGCCCTTCACTTCCAAATGAATAGGAAAATCATTCATGGGAACCAATGTACCATTTATATCCTTTAGGCTAACATAAACGATCAACAGGTCGTTTTTTACCGCCGGATAACCGCTTTCAAAATAGCTGATCTCCAATTTCCGGGGAGTTCCGGGTGTCCTGACCTCATATTCCGCCACCTTTTTCTCATTGCGATAACCGATGGCTTTCACCTTTCCCGGCTGCCACACCACATCTTTAAAGGTAAAAGGCGGATAGGTTAAATTCCGGCAATTTCCCCCGTCGGCTACCGATACATATTCCGTATCCGCTCCCCGATCGGGCTGCTGCCTTCCGATTGAACGATCGTTCACAAAAAGTTCCACTTCATCTACATTGCCATAGACCAGAACAAAAGGTGTATTCCGGGATTCCTCCGACCAACGCGAAGCAATAAACACCTCCGGTTTTTTATCTCCGTCCGGCAACGGAGTACCCACCGGAAGCTGGGTACGAAAAAAATGAAGAGAGTATTTAGGTAAACGGAAAAGATCGGCCACTCCGCTGTAACATACATTATCACAGCATCCCCGGTTATAATCGTACATACTCCACACGGCATCTCCCATCGTCGCAGGGTATTGTTTGCGGTAACGGTTATGCGACCATTGGGCGTTCCAGGCGTTTTGCAACAAAGCCTTTTCACCGTCCTTACGTGAAATCCGTGATGTGCTGTAATGTCCTCCGAATTCGTAATCATAGTATTCCCGGATAAAACTGGGATGATCACTTTTATTGGGACGCTTAAATCCTTCCTGCCAATCATTATAACATACATCGTACCCATAATATCCATAAGCATCTCCGGAAGCGAAACACTGGTCGCCGGGATACTCTTCATGAGTAACCCGGATAGCTCCGTCTTTCCAAAAAGCAGGCGGCCACGATTCGTTCAGCGTAGTTTCCCACATGATAATCGACGGATGATTCCGGTCACGCCGGATCAAATGACGGATATCCCGGTAAGTCAATCCGATAAACAGGGAATCTTTATTGAAATACTGCCAGCCGGGTATCGGCTCGATCGCCAGCAACCCCAATTCGTCACAGGCACTCAGCACAGAAGGGTCCTGCGGGTAATGCCCCAAACGCACAATATTGAAACCATTCATTTTAATCTGGTAAATATCTCTCCATTGTGCCCGGTCGGACAAAGCGTTACCGACATACGGATATTCCATGTGCCGGTTACTTCCCACCAGCCTGACCGGCTGCCCGTTAATCAGGCAGCCCTTTTCTTTCGACATCTCGATACGCCGGATTCCGATCCGGTGCGTCTCGCTGTCAGCAACCCGTCCCGCCCGGAGTACCTCGAGCCGGAGGTCATAAAGATGAGGTGCATCCGGCGACCATAAACGGGGAGACACCACCCGGATACTTGCTTTTACATCCTTCTCCTCATTAGCCCCAAGAGCAACCTCTAAACTGCCTTCCGCCACCCGTTTCCCAGGCTTCCCTTTTCCCCACAACCCGTTCACCTCATTCAGCGTGTAACGCAAAACCAGCTTCTCTGCTTGCCCGGAAACATTCGCCACCTCGCATTTCAGGTCTATTTCCGCTTCTGCAGCCGAAACTTTCGGATAGCTGACAAACACACCGCCGCCCGCCACTTTTTCCGCCAAAATCGGATGCGTGATGTGCCAGGGAGATTTCACAATCAAGCGTACATCCCGGTATATTCCGCCATAATAGCAAAAATCCAAAGAATTCAACGGTTTGCCGGGAGGAATCAGCCCATTGTCCCGGTTATCCAAACGCACCAAAATTTCATTTTCCCCACTTAAATCCAGCTTATCGCTTAAATCGATCACAAAAGGCAAATATCCCCCGGCATGTTGCAAAACATGCCGGCCATTCACCCAAACATCGGCAAGGCTCATCGCTCCTTCGAATTCCAGCCACAGCATCTTATCGTTCCATTCCGCCCGCCCCTTCAATTTTTTCTTATAGTAACATACCCCCTGCCATTGATGCAATACCACCAAATCCTCTACAAACGGCGTATGCGGTAAACGTACCGTTTCCCATGTTCCACGTTTTAACATAGAAAATTCACGCTCCAACGTGTCGGCAGACAACTGTAACACAGAAGAATTTTCAACATGTTCCACATTAAACTGTGATTGCCAGTCACTCCCCTGATTGTGAAGTTTCGCCGGATCGAAATTCTTTCCCAGCCGCTGGAATAGCCAGCCGTCATTCAATTCGATGACCTCCGCCTTTAAAGGCGTGCCACACCCCGAAACAACGATAATACACCAAAATACGAATACACTTAATTTATTCATCTTGCCAAATATTGATTAACAAAAAACAAAAACCGGGTATCCCCGTCCTGCGGATACACTCCTCCTTTCCGGTTCTAACACCCGCCGGAGCTTCCGATTCCCCAAACATGAATAGAGATACCCCTCCCACAGGACAAAATCTTATTATAAAAATATGTATTTAATCTAACGCCCGAAATAAAATATGTATCTGTACAAATATATAATTTTTTAATATATGTGTTACCAAAAGAGAAAAAAAGGCATGGGCTTATGCTCATTTTTATCTCTCATCTTTGTCAAGACATACACACAATCCTCCCGGCAGATAGAGAATCCCCCACAACACCTCGCTTTCATCACGCTAAAGTTTATTGAAATTCAGGAAAAGAATATACCGCCTCGATCAGGCCACTCCCTGGTAACGGACAGAAAACCACACTTTTAAATTTTCAGAAAAAATCACCTCCCCCAATAAGTAAGGCAATAAAAAAACAACCGGTATTCCGGTTGTTTTCTGTGGAGGGTGGAAGATCGGGCTCGAACCGACGACCTTCGGAACCACAATCCGACGCTCTAACCTGCTGAGCTACATCCACCATTTTGCTTTTCGCGCTGCAAATATAAGGACAATTCCCGACTTTACAAATAAAATATTCAAAAAAATCACCAAGTTTCAATACGCCCTGTCTCAATCTCGTTTGCGGCATATTCAAGTTCCTTGTACCATTCCTCCCCGTAGCGGGCAATTAAAGCATCCTTCAAAAAACGATAAACAGGCATTCCCTCCTTCTCTCCTTTTTCCCGGGCACAAGCGCAAATATCCCACTTGTTATAGTTCAAAGCTTCGAATTCCGGGTATTTTTTAATCCGGATCGGATATAGATGACACGACTCCGGTTTACGGAAATCAGACTTCCCCTCTGTCCATGCCTTTTCGATGGCACACCAGCAAGTGCCGTTTTCTTCAATGGCATAAGCACATTCCCGGTTGGCGATCAAAGGAGTTACCAAATCCCCGTCCCGGTCGATCACGGCAAATCCCTGCTGTTCGACGGCCGCTATTCCCGCCGGTTTCATATAAGATTTCACATTCGGATAATTACGCTCGATCTTTTTCTTTTCTCCTTTATTTAAAGGAGCACCGGAATCTCCATCCACACAACACATCCCTTTACAACGGGCTATATCACAACTAAATTTTTTTTCAAAAACATCGAAACTAACCAACACATTCCCTATCTGGATCATAACTCTGCTATTCTATCATTTACGCCGCAAAGATAATCAAGCGGAATATAAAGCCAAACGATCGGGAGCAACAAATAAGACAGATTTTTCAGATAAATTTTCAAACCACCCGGCTCATAAAAATATATCCGGCTTCTGCTATCCTCCCGGCCAAACCGATAAAGCCTCAAATATTCCGGACAATTGCAAATGCCTATTTACAATCCCGTTTAAAATAAATTGATGAAAAACAGAAAGACACAACTACTCCCGCTTCACAGGCTTTCACCAAAGAATAACCCCGGTTTAACTTTATAACGTATCAAGAAAATTACTACTTTTGAAAACTGTCAGAAAACTATAAACAAAATAAGAATTATCCGAATGAATACGCTTTTTACCATACTCCTTGTTATTGTTCTTGCTTTCAGTGCGCTTGTGATCTGGAAATGGAACACTTGGTTCGGTAATCCACCGGAAACAGCTTACGTAACCCCGGCAACCCCCGACCGGGTGATTCTTACCATGGGAGAAGACGGAACCCACACCCGCCGGATTTCCTGGCGCTGCGATACCACTCTCACCGAAGGCTGGGTGGAACTCACGCAGGAAAATACTTCCGACACGCTGAAACTTCCGGCACAAGGAGCCCTGGTGAGCAGCCGTTCCGGACATTCCGCCTTCTACCGGACAGAGCTCTCCGGATTGCAATCCGGAGCTACCTATCATTACCGTGTGGTAAATGCACCCCATGCTTCAGCATGGTACACCTTCTCCATACCCCAGCCGGACAGCGCTTTATCTTTTATCTATATCGGGGACATTCAAGATCAGGTTGAAGGCTCTACACAAGATTTATTCCGTTCCATCAACCGACAGCATCCGGAAGTCGCTTTTTGGGCATTGGGAGGCGACGTCATCGAACGCCCGACAGATACTTATTGGAGCTATTGGTATTCCACCATGGACAGCATTGCCGGGAAAAAACCGTTCATTGCCGCCACGGGAAACCACGAATATTTAAAAGGAGTGATCAAAGTGCTCGATCCGCGGTGGACTTACTCATTTTCCAATCCGGAAAATAGCCCGAAAGAATTCGCCGGACGAAGTTATGTAGTAAACTTCAAAGACCTTTGCTACATTGTGATCGATACCGACGGCATACAAGGAGCGGTTTCACTCTACCGCCATCGCGATTGGCTCAAAAAAGTGCTGTCCACCTGCGATAAAAAATGGAAAATCGTGATGATGCACCACCCGGTCTATTCCGTACGTGAAGGACGGAATAATTTCTATGTCCGCTATACCTTTAAACCCCTGTTCGAGGCTTACGGCGTGGACTTAGTGCTTCAGGGACACGATCACGGTTATTCACGCATTACGACCAAGACTAAAAATCTCCAAAAAAGAGGCCCGGTATATATCGTAAGCAGCAGTTCGCCGAAGGCTTATAACATCGGTTTCGACCGGATTCACGACCGCCTCGGGTCGAATCTGCAATTATACCAATACATCACGATTCAGGGAGATACCCTGTGTTACAAGGCTTATACTCCCGAACAAGAGCTATACGACGACCTAAGCTTAATCCATCACGGCGATAAGGCGGCCATCGTCATCGACCATGCAGAACAATTGCCGGAACACCTCGAACTTCCCCCTGCCTACCGGAACGGGAAAAAGGTAAATCTGGAGAAATACCGGCAAAAAGTGAAAGAAAGGGAAACTTATAAAAAAGCCGCTGCCACGAAAAAAGTAACGACCGGGGCACTCACTCCGGCTCATCCCACTCCTGCTAAAATCATCCCGATCGTTTAAAATAATAGCCCGGCATTTAACCGGGCTATTTTATCGAATGACAGCGAAACGGATTACAGTGATAATTTATTTTCAAGCATACCTTCGGCATATTGCTGAAGCACCGCTTTTAATTTATCTTCCAGGCCTTTTTGCACTTCCGGTAACTGTCCTGCCAGATTTTGCCGGAGCAAGGGATCGGTCTTATAATTATACAAAGCAATCACTTTTTCGTTTGCAAATTGCAAAAAGTAATCTCCTTCGGTAATCTGGAACGCCCCGTTAAAATAAGTGACGGCGAAATGTTCCTCTCCCGGAGCGAACATATTATGCCCGTATGTAACGAACGGCTTTTCATACCCCAACAGGCTCAGCACCGTAGGCAAAATATCGCATTGCTGCACCACGGTCGTGTCGTTATACCCTTTCAGTCCGGAGCCCGGAGCGTAAACGATCATAGGCACGGCAAAAGCTCCCATAGCCGTATTATAGGCCGGCTCATAATTGGCAGAAGAGTGATCGGCAGTAATAACAAAAACCGTATTTTCAAACCAGGGCATCCCGGCAGCTTTTTTAAAGAAATTCCGCAAAGCATTGTCCGTATATCCTACACATTGGTGGATAGGCAAATGACCTTTAGGAAATTTTCCCTCATATTGTTCCGGCACTCTGAACGGGTGGTGTGACGACAAAGAAAACATCGCAGCCACGAAAGGACGGTCAAATCCGTTCAGCACATCCGCCATATACGCCAGGAACGGTTCGTCCCAAATCCCCCACATACCGTCGAAATCCGCATTGTTGTCATATTCGTTTTTCCCGTAATATTCCTCGTATCCCGCCTGCTTTACAAAAGCATTGAATCCCATAGACCCGTTAGGCGCTCCGTGAAAGAAAGCCGTCCGGTACCCGTCGGGCGACAACAAAGAAGCCGGACTATTGATCTTGTTTCCGGAATAGTGCGAAAGAATAAAAGGCGTTTCCATGCCCGGAATACTGGTCAGGGCCGAAGGCATGGCATCGATCGATTTCCGCCCGTTGGCAAAAGCCCGTTCGAATAAATAAGCCTCTCCGCTGAGGGAATCGAGAAAGGGAGTGTATCCGCCGTGATAACCGGGTACATTCCGGTTAAACGCCCCCACATATTCCCTGGCAAAACTTTCCAATAGAATCACTACCACATTTTTCCCCCGCATCGTTCCAAAAAGACTGGCAGAATCGGCTGTAGCCCGATAAACCGGATTAAACACCCCGTTCAACCGTTCCTCCGGAAAATAATCCTTTTTCTGTAATGTGGTCTTTCCGATCGTCCGGATCAGTGAAAAAGGCGTATTCAGCACAATACCCCGGTGTTCCGGCTTATCGATATATTCCGCTGCATTGCTAAGCGTGATCGGACGCACACTATGGGCGAAACCGCCACGCATCCCTCCCACACACAATCCCGCAATAATGGCCGACAGCAATATATTTACCGGATAATAAATATACCACGTCCGGATAACCGGCTGCCCCGTCCGGATCCTGCGATACACCCACACCATCAGGAAGCAAAGCACCAGCACCGAAAATGTAACATACCAATAGTCCCACATAAACCGGAAGAACAATCCCCAGCCGTTCTGCTCATTCTTAAATTCCGTGAAAACAGAAGTGGTCGTGCGCCTCATGGTAAAACGGAAATAAACCGAATCGGCCATATTGGCGATAATGGCAATCACATTGACGATGTAAAATACATATTTGATGATTTGCTGATACCAATGGGCATAGCGAAACCGAAAAGGCAATATGTGCAGGGCGATCACCAGCAAATTGGTATAAATGATCGCCGAAGTATCGAATTTCAATCCGCCCACAAATATCCTGACGAATTCCGGGAAGGTCACATCGGCGAATAATTTCAGGTTATACAGGTAAAACAACAAGCGGGTGACCGTATATAAACCATACACCAGCAACATACGCAGCAGCAATACCACATATATATTACCTAAAACGCGATTCTCTATTTTTTTCCGTTGCATATCGATTCTTTCAAATTCCGCTACAAAAATACATATAACAAGGCTTACAGAAAAGGAAATGCCCGAAAAGCATTACTTTTCAGGCATTTCTATTTTATAAAACAATCGTCTGAAAATTATTGGATCAGGCTTTTACCCGTCATTTCAGCAGGTTGTTCCACACCCATAATATTCAAAAGCGTGGGAGCCACATCGGCAAGCACGCCGTTTTTCAGTGATTTACCTTTTTCGTCCGTCACCCAAATACAAGGCACGGGATTCAAAGAATGGGCGGTATTCGGCGATCCGTCGGCATTCACGGCATTATCGGCATTACCGTGGTCGGCAATGATCAGCACATCATAACCGTTAGCCTGAGCGGCCGTAACCACTTTTTCCACACAGGTATCCACCGTAGTAACGGCTTTCTGAATGGCTTCATACACTCCGGTATGCCCCACCATGTCACCGTTGGCAAAGTTCAGGCATACGAAATCGGCCGACTTGGCATTCAACTGCTCTACCAATTTTTCAGCCACTTCCGGAGCCGACATTTCGGGTTGCAGATCGTAAGTGGCCACTTTCGGTGAAGGCACTAAAATACGGCTTTCCCCTTCGAACTGCGCTTCACGTCCTCCGTTAAAAAAGAAAGTCACATGTGCATATTTTTCCGTTTCGGCAATACGCAACTGTTTCAATCCGGCGCGGCTGACCACTTCACCCAAAGTGTTTTCTACATTCTCTTTATCGAAAAGGATATGCAGTCCTTTGAAAGTAGCGTCATAAGGAGTCATACAGCAATAATACAACGGCATAGTTTTCATTCCGTTTTCAGGCATATCTTTTTGCGTTAAAGCAATCGTCAATTCCTTAGCGCGGTCGTTCCGGTAATTAAAGAAAATCACCATATCTCCCGGCTCGATCACTCCCACAGGTTTCAGGTCGCTGCCCACATGCACGATCGGTTTGATAAATTCATCGGTAATCCCTTCATCGTATGATTTTTGAATACTGACTTCCACATGCTGGGTCTTTTCTCCCATACCGTTTACCAACAAATCGTATGCTTCTTTCACCCGCTCCCAACGGTTATCCCGGTCCATGGCGTAATAACGGCCGATCACAGAAGCAATCCGTCCGGTGGATTTATCCATATGCTCTTTCAGCTCTTTTATAAAACCCAATCCGCTTTTCGGGTCTGTATCGCGTCCGTCCATAAAACAATGAACGAAAGTCTTGGCAATACCGAATTCCTTCGAAACGTCGCACAATTTTTTCAGATGTTCCAGCGAACTGTGCACACCACCGTTCGAAACCAATCCCATGAAATGCACTTTTTTCTTATTGTCACGGGCATAGGTGAAAGCCTTTACAATTTCGGGATTTTGCATAATGGAATTATCCCGGCAGGCTTTATTGATCCGCACCAAATCCTGGTTTACCACCCGTCCGGCACCGATATTCAAATGCCCCACTTCCGAATTACCCATCTGTCCATCGGGAAGACCTACGTTTTCCCCACTGGTCAGCAATTGGGCATGAGGATATTTCTCCAACAATCCTGAAATAAAAGGAGTGGGAGTACTATAAATGGCATTTGTTTTATCCGGTTTGCCGATACCCCATCCGTCAAGAATCATTAATAAGACCTTTTTCATATTATATTGTTTTTATTTATGCTTTAAAACCACTCAACAAAGTTAATTTTTTATCTCAACATTCTTTCCATCGCTCAAGTTTTTAAACAGATAATTTTCACGAAAACGTTTTCTAAAAAATTAGTACTATGTATTGCATAGTACAATAATTATACATAGATTTGCAAAATAAATAATACCTGAGTTACAATGAATATAGAAAACACACAAGCCCAGATGCGAAAAGGCATACTTGAATATTGTATTCTACTTATTATTGCCGGAGAGGATTCCTATGTTCAGGACATCATTAACAAATTAAAGACGTCTAAGATGTTAGTGGTGGAAGGTACGATCTATCCCCTCCTGACCCGCTTAAAGAATATGGGGTTACTCTCTTACCGGTGGGAAGAATCGACCCAGGGGCCTCCGAGAAAATATTACAGCATCACCGAAACCGGCAAGGTCTTTCTTCAGGAACTCGAAACTTCCTGGCACGAACTGACCGCAGCCATAGAAAATCTAAAACAAGCCACCACCAATCACTAATCACCTAAAACACGAAACATGAAAAAGACTTATAGCATAAATCTGAACAACCAGGTTTTCTACATCGATGAAAACGCCTATACCCAGTTGCAGCACTACATCGAAACGCTAGAAAAATATTATTTTGCAGAAGAGGACGGCAAGGAGATCATGATGGACATAGAGAGCCGTATCGCCGAACTGCTCAAAGAGTTTTTACAAAAATCACACAAAGAAGCGATTTCCCAAACCGATATAGACAAAGTGATCGAAATCATGGGTACACCGGATGCAATCATCGACGAAGACACCGAACATCATTCAAAAAAGAAAAATAATATCCGGAAATTATACCGGGATTCCGATGATGCTATCTTAGGAGGAGTCGCCGCCGGATTTGCCAATTATTTTGCCATCTCCGCAGCATGGGTCAGGCTTATATTCATTATATGCGCCATCTTCTACGGCATCTCTGTCATTGTTTACATTATTTTATGGATTATCCTTCCACAGGCAACCACAGCCAAGGAAAAATTGGAAATGAAAGGAGAAAAAATCAATGTATCGAATATAGAGAGAAACATCCGGGATACTTATAATAAAGTCAAAACGAACTCTAAATTCAAAAACACAACCGATTATATCAACCGAAAACTCAATGCTTTTTTCGCTGTCTGTAAAGAGATTTTCGGCAAAGGCATGTCATTGTTCCTCTCCGCTTTATCAGTGATAGGCATGCTGGCCGGAATTATAGGTATCGTACTGGCTTGCTGGGGTATTTTCTTCTCCTATCATTTTGCTCCGGAAAACTATTACACATTTTTCCGGTATGCCTGCGCACCGGTTCCTATGTGGTTCATTAAGCTCATTTTACTGTTCGTGGTAACTATTCCCATTTTCTTAGTCACTTATTATTCTATCCGTTACCTATTCAAATTTCAGCGATATAAAGGCATATTTCTGATCTTCACAGGGCTATGGATTCTGTGCTGTATAAGCGGTATCATCACCGGAATCTACCAGGCCAGAAATTATACCCAGGAATACCAAAGCAAAACAATCATACAACAGCCTATCCCCGTTCCCTCCGAACGTTCTTTATATGTGACGTTCAATTCTCCGGCAGAGTTGCAATACCGAAGCCTTTTCCGAAGCCAGTTAGATCAATACCTCCTGCACTGTCCGAAAACACAAGAGGCAGACAGTGCCATCCTATACCTGAAAGCAAGAGTTTCCTTCGCCAAAACCGATCAGGAACATCCGCAGTTGATCATCGTAAAACAAGCCCGGGGATTTTCAGGAGCCGAAGCCGTGGAAAACACAGAAAATATGCAATTTAACTATCGATGGACAAACGACACCTTGCGTCTGGACGATTACTATAAATTGACCGGGAAAGAATGGAGGGCCAATCATATGTATGTCAGGATTTTGATTCCCGAAAATTACCGGCTCATCCTGAACAACCCGCCCAGGGACAATGTGTACAATTATTCGGTTTTCCAGAATACCAATAAATTCTTTCGTAATACCCCCGTCACACAGGCTTACACCATGAAAAAAGGGAAATTGGTAGAAACGAACTGAGATCCGTTCTCAGAAATAAACAAAATCCTTGCGTGCAAACTTCATAAAGGTTTGCACGCAAGGATGATAACCGGCCTATCGTTTTCAAGGCTAAAGCACACCGATTCTTCCGCTGTCTCCCCATTTCAGCGCTTTCAAATCCGTCCCTTCCATAATAGCCAATTTATATTGCTTCCGGGGAAATTCTGAATAAATTTTCTCCAATGCTCCCACTAATTCTTCTCCGGCCTGCCATCCTTTTACATATTCGCGCACAAAATCCGGTACGATCATTCCTCCGTAAAACTCCAAACCCTGTATTTCCCTAATCCGGCCTCCCGTATCCACGACATCCGTCACCTCTCCGTCTTCCCACACTACATATCCGTTTTTAACCAGAGGGAAACCGGGCAAAAAAATATAATTGGCTGCAATCTTCCGTTTCATTACCTGCGGTGTAAAGCCTGCTTCAACCTCTTTTCCGTTTCTCTCGGAATATACGGCTTGAATAATTCCATTTTCCAGGCACGCCCTTTTCGATCCTTTAGCTTATCGAGATTGTCCGCATCCACAAATTTAATCACCAAATAATCATAAGTCGAATCCACATACTGCGTCCACCTGTAAGTATGCATGATCGTATCGGTCATCACGGTCACATCGCGCACTTTCAGCGTATCCAGATTGTCCCTCGACACGAAAAATGAAGTTATCCGGTTGTTTTTTCCTTTATCCAGGGTATCGAACTGAACTAACGTACTGAATTTATACTGTCCCGGCAAAAGACTGTCGATCTCCACCACGATATGAGTATAGCAGCTGTCGAACACCAGCGTATCGGGCACAGGAAAATAATTCACCGAATCTTTCGACTTCAATTCCCGGAGAATCATATCTACGGCGGTCATCTGCCTGTTCAGGCTATCGATCACCACATCATACATTTGGGAAAACAATTCCGTATTGGCCGAATAATAATACATGCAGGAGTCGAACTCTGCCCGGGTAATTCCATATTTACGAAATAAATCGTTATAGTAGGCGTAATTTTTCAGCTCGTTCAATCCGCTCAATCCCCTCGCCACCGACAATGTCCCGTCGGTACGGTGAAGGTCTATCAACAAAGCTGTAAATTTCTTTTCGTCCAACGGCACTTTTTTACGTGAACATCCGGTGAAACCCACAAGCAATAAAATGAATAAACCTGTACATATATGTAGTATTCCCGCTTTCATAAACTACTCTTGATTTTTTTATACAGTTTAGATGAAAAAATAAAATCGTTCAAATACGTATTGTCCGAATGGGCTATCTGGTCTTTATTACCTTCCCATTCCTTCTTTCCGTCATGGATAAAAACGATCTTTTCCCCGATCTCGAACACCGAATTCATATCGTGGGTATTGATTACAGTCGTCATATTATATTCGTGAGTGATTTCGTAAATCAGATTATCGATCACGATAGAAGTCAGGGGATCCAAGCCTGAATTAGGTTCGTCACAAAACAGGAATTTAGGCTCTAACACAATGGCTCTGGCTATCGCAACCCTTTTTTTCATTCCCCCGCTGATCTCCGAGGGATATAATTCCTCCGCATCCATCAGATCCACCCGGTGCAGGCACGAAACAGCCCTTTCCTTTTTTTCTTTTTCCGGCAGACCGGTGAAAAGATTCAACGGAAACATCACATTTTCGAGCACGGTCATGGAGTCGAACAAGGCCCCGCCCTGGAAAACCACACCGATTTCCTCCCGCAACATCTTGATTTGCTTTATATTCATCAGAGTGATCTCCCGATCGCCGTAAAAAATTTTCCCACTATCGATCTTATGCAGTCCGATCAGCGATTTTAACAACACCGTTTTACCGGAACCGCTTTTCCCGATAATCAGATTCACCTTTCCCGCCTCAAATGTGACATTGATATCCGAAAGGACTTTTTTGCTGTCAAACGACTTATTCAGATGTTCTACCCGTATCATTACAACATGATTTGCGTTAATATCAGATTCACCGTTAAAATAGCGATACTGCTATCTACCACGGCCTTCGTCCCGGCCTTACCCACTTCACGCGCTCCGCCCCGTACATTATAGCCGTAAAAAGCCGGAATCGAAGTAAAAATGAAAGCAAAAAACAGGGTTTTGACAATAGAATAAGTCACATAGTAAGGATTGAAGGAAAAATGAAGACCATAAATAAAATCCTCGAAATTGACCACCCCGCTTAAAATACCGGAAATAATCCCTCCCAAAATACCGATAAACACACTGAAAATATAAAGCACCGGATTAATCACAAGAGAAGCCAGAATTTTAGGTCCTACCAAATAAGACACCGAATTCACCCCCATCGTTTCCAGCGCCTCGATCTGTTCCGTGATCTTCATACTTCCGATTTCAGAAGCTATATTACTTCCGATTTTTCCCGCCAGAATCAAACTGACAATCGTAGAAGAAAACTCCAGCAACATCGTTTCCCGTGTCAGGTAGCCGATCAGGTACCGGGGCAAAAGGGGACTTTGCATATTATAGGCGGTCTGTAAAGTCAGTACCGCACCGATAAAAAAAGAAATAATCATGACCAGCATGATCGAATTCAACCCCAATTTTTCAAATTCCAGTATCAGCTCTTTCAGGTAAACACGCCATTTTTCCGGTCTCGATAAAGCCCGCCTGATAAATAGCAAATACTCACCTAACGTATTTAAATACTTCATTTAATGCTCTTTGTTATAACAGTTACAAATCTCTTTTAACCTCCAGCCTTTCCTGTTATACGTTTATTCCATTTATAGTTTCCCCGGACGTTCTTCCAAAAACACTTTCCGTTCCCCGGCAAATTCCCCCTCTCCCGGAAATTTAAGGTAAAAATATAAATTATTCACGGATTTATTACTACTTTCGTTTGGTATATTATTTGTTTATAAAGTTTCAAAAGTCAATTTCAAAATAAAAAGATATACGAATGAATCTCAATTCTTACTGTGTTATTATGGCCGGAGGGATCGGAAACCGTTTCTGGCCAGTGAGTAACCAGCATTGTCCCAAACAGTTTTCCGATATTCTGCACACAGGTAAAAGCTTTATACGCCAAACCTACGAACGTATTTCCCAGATTTTTCCCAACGATCATATTTTTGTCATTACGGGAGAAGAGTATGGAAAAATCACCCGAAAAGAACTACCGGAGGTTCCGGAATGCAACATTTTAAAGGAACCGTATGTACGCAACACAGCGACCTGTATCGCTTATGCCGCCTACAAAATCAAAGGTATTTCTCCTGACTCCTATATGGTAACGATTCCGTCGGATCATTTCATCACCAACGAGCAGGCCTATTTAAACAATATCAAAGAAGGTATCGCTTTTACCGAAACGAACGGCGGGCTACTGACGGTGGGGATCGCCCCTTCCCGTGCCGAAACAGAATACGGCTACATTCAGGTGAAAACCAAAGACAAAAACAAAAAAATCGTCGCAGTAAAAACGTTCACCGAGAAACCGAATGCCGAATTGGCACAAATGTTCTATGACTCCGACGAATTTCTATGGAATGCAGGAATCTTTATCTGGAAAGTACAGGACATTATTTCCGAGTTTAAAACTTATATGTACGACCTGCATTCTCTATTTTCCACAGACTGCAAACTGAATACCCCCGCCGAAGCGACTTTTGTCAAAAATGTTTACGGGCAATGTCACAACATTTCGATCGATGTCGGGATTATGGAAAAATCTTCTCATGTTTATGTGCTGAAAGGCGATTTCGGCTGGTCGGACGTAGGCACATGGCATGCCTTTCACGCCCTGTGCGAAAAAGACGAGAACAACAATGTAACGAACTCCTCGAAAGTCATCCTTCAGGATTCCACCAACTGCATCGTAAACGTTCCTCCCCGGAAGAGTGTCATCATACAGGGGGTAAACGATCTTATCATTGCAGAAAAAGACAATTATCTGATGATTTGCCACCGGAAAGACGAAGGGAAGATCAAACGGTTCGAAAAACAATTCAGACTAAAAAAATAATCCGTTAATAGAAATAATAAAGGCTGCCGAACAAATTCGGCAGCCTTTATTATATCATGTATTCCGATACTCTATCCGGTAACGATGTCATCGCACATCCCGGCGCGAAAAGATCAATATTCCCACAAATCCTGTTCGTACTCGAAAATTTCCCGCTTCACCCGGTCGGATTCCAGCACGGCGTCCATACCGGTAGAATAACTTTGAATAGAACGGTTATCGTAAGGATTGGATTCCTTGATAATACGGGAACTGAAATAACGTTTCAGGAATACGTCGTCGAAACTCATACGCATCGCATCATTCTGGAAATTGAACACCCGGCGTTTTGCGAAAAGGTCACGAAATTCACCGTAATCGATCCAAAACAACACCCGTTTTTGCAAACCTTCCATTTCGTCTTTCGCATATTCACGAATCGGGCACAAAGCAATGATACGCACTTCCAAGCGGGAGGTACGTTTATTAAAATACCACAATTCCTTCACCTGCAAACGCTTTACTTCATCGGTATGCATTTCCGCGCTTACGGTTATCTTTTCCATTTCTCCCGTTTCGCTATTCCTGCGGGTAAGCGTATCGGCCGTAGCACCGAACTTTTCCTTAATCTGCGCATAAGAAATAGGAGTTGTCAATTCATCGTCTTCATAAGCTGTTTTGAACGATTTTTCAATACCTTCCAGCATCAGGTCGATCAACGATATTCTACCGTCCATCGGCACAGTCGGGTAATACAGCGGCAAATTCATTTTCTCTTTCAGGATCAATTCCCTCCACACCGTTTTACTCCAAAGCACATCTGCCCTTTCCACATTCGGCAATTCGATCGGAGCTTTCTGCTCTTCGTCTTCGTTTTTGATCATTTTATCAAAAAAAGCCTTTGAAGTTTGAGCATTTACATACGATACTGAAAACGCCAGCATCATCAAAACGAATATCACTTTATTGAACATATCCTTTATTTTTACTCAATTTTAAACGGAATCGACGGTAATTTACGAGTAGAACCATCCGGTCCCTTTACAATGATATTTTCAATCATAAGGGTTTGCCCCCGTCTCAACTTATTGATCAACTTGATCTGGGCATCACTGAAATTAGCTTTATTCGACCGGGTTTCTTCCTGGCCATATCCATCGATCGTCGTATAGACACTAAAATTATCTACGGTAAATTTCATATCGAAATCGAAGTTCTCCATTTCAGCATCCACCCGCCCGGCAGCGATCAGCACATTCTTACGGATAGCACCGCCTCTCAGGCCGTTCACTTTAGCGACGGGATCGGGCACATCCTTCACCCGGAAACGCTGGGTTTGCAGTTCCCGCTTTTGTCCCTGTACATTGGCAAATACCGTAATCTCACATTCTTTACCCGCTACTTTCGGACGCACGATATAACTTCCGCTTTGTGCTTTGGTTATCGTACCGTTCGTAATCTGGGCTTCGATAGCCTCCGGAGAAATTCCGGGGGCAGCCAGAGATACCGGATTGTCCACACCCACATAAAACACATTCATTTTAGTGGGAGAGATCACCACAGCCGGCTCAGCAACCTCGTATTCCATTTCAAATTCCCTCGGTAAAGTCGTTCCCGAAGGAGTGATATAATTGATCACGCCTTTCACCTTACGGAATCCGACCGTCGTAGCGGGTTCGGAATAATATCCGAAATCCCCCTGATACCCTATCTGCCGCCCGTTGGCAATGATTTGCGGCTTTTGTGTCGTATCTACGGCAGCCAGCATGATCCGCGCTTTAAACGTTTCGCCTTTCAGCACATATCTCGATTCCGGAATAACCAAAGCCGCCAGCTTATTGAATTTGAACGATTCTGCATCCATAGAAGAAAACAGGTATCTTACCGCATCGGCTTCAGCATTCAGCAAATCGCTCTGGTACATGGTCAATAAGGTTACCACTCCTACCAGGGGAATACTTTCAAATTTCGAAGATTCCCAGGATTTAAACTCTCCATCCACAGGTTTCGGATCTGCCGTGTTCAGGTTATCGGCAATCGTATGCCTCAACACGGAGTCTTTCGGAGAAATATTACTGATTAAAAGCTCACGGAAATCCTCGATCTTTTTCTTCAACTCTTTCCCCTTTCCCTGAGTAATCATCACCTGTCCCCCGATATCCAGATTGTCTTTCGCCTTGATATTCATCACATCCGCTTCCTCTTCCCCATCGGCGAGCACTACCATGTGAAGTTTCAAATCCTCGATATATTTAATCAATCCCTCTGCTTCTGTCTTTATCTTCAAAGCCTTGTCCCTCACCCCGGCCACCTTCGCCTGGTTGAGGTTGTAAGCCATCTCGATCTCATTGTACATTTCAGCATTTTTCTTACTGAAATTTGCGATTGTAGAAGTCAATCCATGTTGCACCTTCGTAAAAGCTTCCAAAACATCGGCAGACACATTCAATGCCAACATCGCTGTCAGCACCAGATACATCATGCCTATCATCTTTTGCCTCGGTGTCTCTGGACAATTTTTTGCACCCATCGGAAATTCTCCTTCTTATCAATTATTATTAACTACACTCAGCATATTGCCATAAACCGAATTCAACGAAGCCACATTGTTTGCCAGTTGTTGCGACTCCTGTTTGAACAGTTTCGCGCTATCCACACTCAAAGATACATGTTCCAGCATCTCGTTCATATCTCCCTGCATACCGCGGAACGATTCCAAACAATCCTGTGTTTCATGAATCTGTAATTCATACAGGGCATTCAGCGCACTGATATTTTTATTAATGGCAGATATCTGCTGTGTATAATTTTCCGACTGAGACTTCACATTCTTCAACTGCTCGTCCATAATTTTCCCCAAGGTATCGAAATTATCTGCCGACTGTCCCATGGTCGTCGCCAGTTTTTCGCAGTTGGTCTTTATACGGCTGGTCAAATCCTGTGTGGATTCCAGTAATATTTTGTTGATCTCTTCGCAACCGCCTGCCAATCCCTTGACAGAAGTCTCCAACACTTTCCCCACTTCCTGTGTGCGCTCACCCAATTCCTCGAACGAAGCCGAAGCTTTCGCCAATTTCCGGGCCACTTCCGGAGCATCTCCCACGATTCCGGCAAAATTATCCGCAGTCTCGGCTATTTTGTTGATTCCCGCTTTCAATTTATCCAGATCGGCTGTCTCCAATCCCAAATCGACATTCGCATTCACAGCGGAAGCAGCGGCAACAGTCCCGGACGACATCGGCGCAGCCATAGGCGTTACGGCCATTGCATTCGAACCTTCCTTGTCCCAATCGGCACCGCTTTTACCCAGCACCGGGAAAACCCGCGCCCAGTCATAGTGCTCCATAGCCGGCTCGAAAGCCGATACAAAGAATATAAATGCTTCGACAAGCATACCTACCGTCAAGATTAAACCAGCATAAGGGAAGTGCATAATTTTAAACAAAGCGCCTATAATCACGGCAGTTGCTCCCCATCCATATACATACCCGATAATAACTTTATACGCCTTTGTTTGAAATACTTTCATAACCTATTCTCTTTATTAAAATTCAATTCTTGTTCTAACTGTACGGAAACCGATAAAGCTTCTGCAAGAGTCCTGATATTCATAATCTTTCACGCCACATTGTAAGAAATGCGCCACATCTTTCCACGATCCTCCGCGAATCGTTTTACGCTTATGTATCTTGTTATCTGTTTTCTTTGCAATGATCTGATAATACGGGCTAAGGTCGTGAGTCATCTCATTGGCCGATTCGTCATAAGAATCGTTTACCCATTCAGACACGTTACCTGCCATATCATAGAGTCCGTATCCGTTAGGCTCGTAAGTACCTACCGGAACGGTCGTAAACCCTCCGTCACTGATGTAATTACCGCGCATCGGCTTAAAGTTCGCCAGGAAACAGCCTTTCGGATTACGGGTATAAGGACCTCCCCAGGGATAAGTCGCACCACTCAGGCCTCCCCGGGCGGCATATTCCCATTCGGCATCGTTCGGCAAACGCCATTCCTGCACTCTGGAAGCCGAATTGTTGTTGAACAACGATGTCCGCCAGCTACAAAAAGCCCTTGCCTGATTCCAATTAATCCCTACCACCGGATAATTGTCGTATCCCACATGCGAGAAATACTCTCTCACAAACGGCTCGTTATACGAATAAGTGAAATCCTTTAACCAGCAAAGGGTATCGGGATATATTTTTACTTTATATTTCATAATAAACGATCCCCGGCCTTTGATCGTTTCTCTCTCCCCGTTGGAGTTTATCACATAACCTCCTTTATAAGTTCCGGATTCAGGATCGTAATAACGGTCGTTACGGGCAGCCTGTGCAAAATCGTAATAGGTATAAACATACTCCAATTTACGCACGTCCAGTCCGTCGCCTCCTACCCGGTCATCGCCCTGATACAGCATCCCGCTCAAAACCTCCTTATACTCCTCGTTACGCATATCGATACGTGTACGGAAATTCAAACGGGGCGGCTCCAAGATCTCGCCCTTACGGCTTTGCATCAAAAATTCCTCATGTCCTTCGTCCACCAGACGCTGTCTGCGGATAGAGTCTATCACCCAGGCAACGAACTGACGGTATTCGTCATTCGTAATCTCGGTTTCGTCCATCCAGAAAGCCGGAATAGAAACTGTTTTCGTAGATGCCGACATCGACCATGTAATATCCTCGTCGTTATTTCCGATATTCAAACTTCCAGTAGGTATTAAAACCATCCCATACGGCTGTGGCTCAAACCATTTTTTTACTTTACGTGTACCTACCAGCTCGCCACCTCCGTTATAAGGAGAACAGCTCACCATCATCGAGGCAATAAAGAGAAAAACTAACCGCTTTATGTACATAATATATTATTTTACAAAAATCTGACACTTTTATATAACTTCTCCCGCTTCCCTACATTCAACCCAAAACTATAAGATAACGTCACCTCGTGTGAACCTCCGGTGTATTTCCCAACCCCGGACACATTCCAATCGTAGCTGTATCCTATCATAAATCCGTCCTTCAGCTCCAATCCTCCCATAAATATGACCGATTCTTCATACCGATAGGAAAGCCCTCCCCAATATCTTTTCTTATAAATCGCACTTGCATTCATGGTATATTGAGAACTGACAAAATCCGTCTGAATAAATGCAGATGGCTGTAAATCGAATACCGGGGACAACTCAAACGTATATCCTCCGGAAAAATACATGTGTGGCGCAAAAAAGAACTCTCCGATCTGTCCTATCGTCATTTTAGGCTTTGTGACATGCGACAATGAAACTCCCGCATAATATCTCCTTCCGGACAGGAACATGCCGACCCCGGCATCAAACATCATCTTCGAAACATGAGCACTCGATCCGCCTAAAGCCGGATCGTCTTCCGGTCTGGTATAACGATCACCTCCCGGAATATAATATTCTCCTTCTATTTTTGCGTTCACCAGCCCTGCTTTGATACCAACACTCAATACACCAAAATTAAGTCTATGTTTATACGAGTAATTCAGCATTAAAAACAAATTGGTTTGCATTCCCAGCTTATCACTCATCATATTTAAACCGATACCCCCGTTCACACTCCTTATTTTCAACGGCGTATCTACATTAAAAGCATAAGTTTCAGGTGCACCGTCCATTTTCTGCCATTGGTTACGGTAAATGCCCGAAACCATCCAGCGTCCTTCTTCTCCTGCAAATGCCGGATTGACAGTCATGTGATTCAACCTGTTTTGGCTAAACTGCGGATCTTGCTGTGCTTTCACAGAACATGCTATTGCCAATAAAGCAATCATGATAATACCACATCTCATCGCACCTAATCCAATGTTTAGCATTTTGCTGTAAAAATAACCAAAATTTGTAAAAGCTTGCCAAATTTCGGAACAAAACTAAACAAAAAAAATCACACGATCACTTTTATTTCCTCAATTCTTGCATTTTTAACACTCAGAATTTCAAAAGTAATATCATTTACAACTACACTTTCTCCCTCCTGAGGAATATTTTCATTATAATACAACACGAAACCGGCAAGGGTTTCGTATTCTTCACTCTCCTCTAATCCCAAATGGTATTTCTCGTTCAGGTAATCCACTTCCAGGCGACCGGAAAAGATATATTCATGGTCGGACACCACCAATTCTTTCAGGTTCACATGATCGTGCTCGTCCTCGATCTCTCCGAATATTTCTTCCATAATGTCCTCTATCGTCGCGATTCCGGCTGTGACACCGAACTCGTCCACAACCACCGCAATGCTCTTTTGCTCCCGGATAAACAGATTCAACAAACGCTGTGCAGGCATAGTCTCAGGCACAATGATCGCTTTGCTCAATGCTTTGGAGATCGTTTCCGGATTACGGAACAAAGCAGACAAATGTACATAGCCGATGATATCGTCTATACTTTCTTTATAGATCAGGATCCGGGACAATCCGGTGCGAATAAACATTTCGGTAAGTTCCTCTATCGAACTGTCGATCGGCAAAGCCACCACATCAGGACGTGGCACGATACACTCCCGCAGCTTTACCTCCGAAAAATCGAGGGCATTCCGGAAAAGCTTGATCTCATGGCTCTCTTCCTCTTCACTGTTATAATTTTCCCCTTCTTCGATCAGGTTGTTCAAATCCACTTTTCCAAAAGCGCGGTTCGATTCTTTTTGCGTAAGCCTCTTCCCTGTAACCAATTTCAGCAGGAGGCCTCCCAGCCACACGGAAAAATAAGATAACGGGAAAAACAACAGATAAAACAGGAATACAGGAACGGCAAAGATTTTTAAAAACAGATTCGAACGTAAACGAAAGATCGTCTTCGGCAAGAATTCCGCCATGACTAAAATAATCAATGTGGAAATAACGGTTTCCAGAAACAGCTCCAACCCCAGCGACAAATGGAAAACCGCCAGTTTTTCCGCCAAAAATTCCGACATGAAAATACCGTAAATCACCATTACGACATTATTCCCCACCAGCATTGTCGTGATATACATCCCCGAATGGGACACGAATAAATCGATTAAAGTCTGTGCAATTCCTTTATTCGATTTATCGATTTCTATCCGCAATTTATTGGAAGTCAGAAAAGCGATTTCCATTCCAGAAAAGAAAGCCGATAACAGCAGGCATATCAATATGATAATAATGGCCGACGACATCCGGTATTATTGTTTTTTCATTTCAAATTCCACTTCTCCGGAAGTGTTTTTTATAACCGGATTTTCCAGCTCCTGATCGGAAACCAATCCGTTATTTCCTTCGATCACATTTCCCTTGTCCGTAAGGCGGACATAACGATCGGTGTAAATAATTCCTTTTTTCGTATCCCAGAAAAGCAATTCGGTTTCCAGTTTTTTCTCTCCCGATATCACCACCACCTGATTCCTCAGTTCCCACAGCATATCGTTCTCCAGGTTCTTGGCATATTTGGAATCGACGGTTCCCCGTTCCGTTCCGTCCTTCTCATAAGAAATCACATGGATACCCTTGGGAAATTCCTTATATTTATTTTTTTCCGAATCGAATTGCAGCATCTCGGGTGTAGCCACTTTATACTGAATCCTGGCCGAATCGGAATAAATCAACGTCATATTGATACCGCTCATCACCGGACGCAGTTCCCCCTCGCCGGCAATAGCAGCAACATCTTTCAGATCGTTCTTACAAGACAAAAGCATTACTGCTCCCAAAAGAACAGTAATGCTTTTTATGCGTATGCGTAAAAAAATTATCATTTTGTCGGTCTGAAACGCGCAGTAGTTGTTTCGTTAATCCATGATCCCAATGTGATTTTTCCTCCTTCGGTAATACCCCGGAAAAATGCCTCGCTCTTATCAGGGAAATGCTGCGTATAGTTTGCAATCAATTCATTCACCTGCCCTGCAAGGTTCGGATCAACTTGTTTAGCTCTCTGCAATTTATCAACGGCAGCCAAGAATACGGCAGCATGGTCGAAATCATCTTCGCCGTAATCCTTGCTGGAATATGCGTAAGCCTGAGCGATCATGATGTAAGGCTGTCCGAGTTTCGGATTCAGCTTAATAGCCTGCAAAGCATTCGTCTTAACAGCCTGATATTGTTTTTGTCTCAGTTTGACATCCGCCATTCTCACATAATAGTCGGCTTTCTGAATATCGTCCTCGCTCTTATCGATGGCTTCCTGCAAATAGCTGATCATCTTATCGAAATCCTGACGTTTCATAAACATCATGGAAAGGCTGTATGCAGCCTCTGCCGACGGATCTATTTTATATAGCTGTTCGGCAACAGACGCGTACAACGGAAGGTCGGTACATTCGCTCCTTCTCAGCAGGGATGCGATTTTTTTCAAATTATCCACATCGTCTTTCGCTGCTTCATATTGTTTAGACAGCAACTGGTTCAACGTTTCACAATCAGCGACACCGGCATCGAAGAACATTGCCACAACCCGGTCTTTAACATCCTTGTAAACTTCCGGTTTTACCCTTGGAGACGGATTTTTTTCGCCGTTTTCCGCATAAGCGGTCACTTTTTGATACAGATTGATGTATTCGTCTTTCGTAAGCAAATCTTTTTTCAACAAATTCCCTGCTGCAAAGAACATATTCTGCACAGCCACCGGATGCGCTTTGGCACCTTCTATCTCGAAAGACTTTTCAAGGTAAGTGAAAGATTTCTTACTGTTTTCATCGGTTTTCTCCCCCAGGTTTGCCAAAGCAACCCCTTTCTTTCCCAACACATAACCTTCGCCCAAACGCGGGTGGTTACCGAAATATTTGATCCATTGATCGTACACCATCATCAAGGTATCGAGATAGGCAGGATTTTTAGATTGTGTAAACATATGAATCATAATGTCTTCCCCTCTTGTATAGGTACTCACCTGAAAAGCGGGAGCATTATTAAATATGTATCTCCATGCCGGCAACGCATCTTTGAAATTCTTCTGTTTTACAAACTCGGAATAGATCGACGCATTTTCCAGCGTCTTGATACTATCCAATCCAAATTTCGACTCCAATGTCTGAGCCTTAGCCACGCCTCCCAAAAGACATAATCCGAATGCTACAGCAATAAGTTTTTTCATGATCTGATCTCCTGTGTTTTCCTGATTGTTGTTATATACAATAAACAATTTGCTCCTTTCAGCGCAAAAATACCAATATTTTCTCAAAATGCATACGATTTCAGGTACAAATTTTGGAATACAATCAGCGTTTTTTTTGAAATTCCAAAATACTATTCAGTCCGATGAAACCCAGATCGGCACAAAAACACACCCCTGCAGCCAGCTTTCCTTCCAAAAAACAGCTATTCCCTCCGGTAACGATAACCTTCGGATTCACATGCGCTTCGTGGAAACGGGAGATGTATCCTTCCACCTCGAACAGAATACCTTCCATCACTCCGTTACGTATGGCCGTTTCGGTGGTCAGGCCTATCCCTCCGTACTGTTCCCCCGGCTCCACATAAGGCAGGCGGGCGGTAAACTGATGCAGCCCCCGGAACCTCATTTCCATGCCGGGAGCGATATTCCCTCCTAAAAACACACCGTTTTCATCCACATAATTATAAGTGATCGCCGTTCCGGTATCGATCACCAGCAAAGGCTTCCCGCCAAAAAGGGACACGCCTCCCACGCAATTAGCGATACGGTCGAATCCCAGCGTTTCGGGCGTTGCATACCCGATCCCGATCGGCAAAGGCATTTGCGGA
>UQTM01000015.1 GCA_900544025.1 uncultured Odoribacter sp. | reverse complement strand
CCGGCCGGCCGTCGAAGTAAGCCCTGGTGAAAAGCACATGCCCGACGGCCTGCCCCCGGTAAAAGGCAAGCAGCGAAACCATAGGCTCTGCACTTTTATCCGCCAGTAAATCCGCCACCAGCCGGGCTTCCTTTTCGTAACCGAACGCTTCCCGCTCGACCTGCATTATATCGTTGAAATCTTCAACCTTTGTCTCTCTGATCTTTATATCGTTTAAATCCATTTTAATTGTCGTTTAAGTACTTGCACGAGAGAACGTTCCACTACACTCTCCTACAAGCCGTCGATTTGTAAATTTTTAATACGAAAAATATTCCGGGCCGGAAATGCCCGAACAAACATGAAAAGATAATCTATAACGGAATTATAGATTATTTACTTCACCGAATCCTTCTTAGATTTAAACATAAAACACTTCTATTTACGGCAAAGATAGAAATAAAAACGAGAATAAGAACAGGTGTCTTTTTATATTCGGAATTATAAAACCGAAAATCAATAACTGCCCAAAGAATCCAGTTCGGAAAAAAAAGCAGTGACGGTTTGTAAAGATGCCTCTTTGAGAAGAACGGTTTTATCATCATCCAAAAGATACATAGCAGGCAAGTCCCGCCATACATACCCTTCCCGCTCCCGTACACCGTCCCTGTCAAAAGCGGGTTTCCAAGTTTCCGGCAAGGTCGTGAGGGAACGTTGCCATACACTACGGTCACCACCGACATCAACGATCAATACCGTCAATCGTCCTGTGTTTGCCAGCCGCCGGAGCAAGGCATTCCCCTGCAAAGCCACCATTACGTCGCGACAATGGCCGCAATCGGGGTCGTAAAACACAAGTAGCAGCCGCTCTCCCTGAGTTTCGTAAAGCGTTTGCCGTTTGCCGTCCGGCATGAGGTAAGTGAAATTAAAAGCCTGCATGCCCGGACGATTCTTTCCCGCCATTTCCAATAAATAAACCGGGCGTACTTTGGCGCTCTCGTCCAATACGGGCGTACCGGCCATTTCCTCCAGAAACAGCAGGAAATATTCCTCGCACATCATCGGAGATTCCCGTTCATAAAGATATTTTTCCGCCATCTCTGCCAAAAGTGTATAAGCAACGGGATCTGCTTCCGCTATTTTCATCAAATGTTTCACTGCCACCGCCACCTCCTCCTGCCCTGCATGGGGAAAAAGAGAAATGAAATTAACGAAATTCTGCTCCATAAAAGCACGGTTACGACTGCAAAACGTATCGCTAAAATCCATCGCATCCCAGAAATGTTCTATCACATACGCAGCCCGTTCCCGGATAGTAAGCAAGGTTTGCGGCACAACCGGCAACGGTAATTCCGCAAGAGCCGTCGTATCTGTCCGGACGCAAGCCCCCGCTTCAAAAACATTCGCCCTGCCTGCACGACTCCCACCAAGAAACGGCACCGACAGGACGAACAATATATAGAAGATTTTCATATTCTTACCATCCTCTATTTCTCTACACAACGTACAAAACAGGCATCACTATCGTTATCACTGAAAACATTACTGGCAGCAATGTAATTAAAATCGAAAGTAAAATAGTTGATATCCCAGGCGATAGCATCTTCATCTCCATTTCTAACGTTAGGTACCCTGCGCTGCAACCAGTAAATAGCTCCCGGACGCATATAAAGGTCATAAAATAAAGGCCGGTAGCCGAGCCAGGGGTCTTGAAACGGGGCACTTTTATCCAAGGCCCGATTTCTACCGGCGTACCTTAATACCGCTGTTCCTTTACCACCGGCGCCGTCATAATGTTTCCGGCGTCCGTACCCCGAAGCACCGATCGGAAAAAATAAGTTATCGCCGCTATTTTTATTATAGACAAAAATCCCCCGCATTCCATATCCCCCGCCGTTCTCCTGGTGTTTATCGTAGCGATGCCCGTACACTTCCTCTAACGAGGAAAGTGTACCCGTAGCGTCATTACCGTACATCACACCATACCCATTCTCGATAGCATCGCTTTCCCAAAGTTCGTTATAATCTTCAAAGGAAGCAACGGAAACCGTTTTCCCGGGTATAACCGGATCTATATCCGGAGCGGTAAACACGCCGGACCGGGCATCAGACGTGATTTGCGACCATAATTTTCTTTCGCTGCTCCCCGCGATAAGAAACGGAGTATTGACATGATCCTTAAAACTCTCCGCACTCACATTAATCCACGGTATTTTATCGTTTTCATTATTTATGGCATCTATCGGCTGATCCCAATTACAAAATCTGAACAACGAACCTTCTTCCAAAGGACATCCCGCTTCGGTATTCCGGGTACACATATTATAGGAATGCCACAAAGTGCCTTTACCGACCAAATCGAGGGGAGCACCTCCCTGACGGACAAATATGAGATGAAAACAACTATAATCATGATACTCTACCCGGATAATGGCACAACGGTTCTCCTTTTCACCGCATGTTCCATTAAAACGGATCGTAAAATCGATCGGGGTACCCGTACTCCCCATCACCGTATCGTTTTGCCCGTCAAGGTCGATCAGGTTTGTCTGATCCACTATCGGATATGCCCTCCATTTTCCTTCGGAAGTAAATTCTTCGAATGATTCGCTCGCTTCCCTGGGCAATCGCTTCAAAGTGACGTGAAAAGCCGCATCGTTATCATGCTTTCGCCAGATACCTTTGGGATTAACCACCCGCCGCACCTGCATGATCTTGGCAAATTTTATCATCGTTTTCCCGTTCGCTAATTTTCCGGTGAAACGGACGACTGCTTTGCGCTGATAAGCGACATAAGGATTATTGCCCGTATAGCCCGATTTAATAAGCAATTGCTTGGCACGGGTGTACATGGGGACAGAAAAAAACAGTTTACCATCCTCGTCTTTAGAAACATAATATTTTCCGTCTCCTTCGTCGGAATCGTACTCGCCGGGATCCGTATTTACCTCGTATTCTCTTTTTCCGCGTTTCGTGTTGTTCCAATACTCCATATTCAGCCTATTCAGGCTGGTGATTTGATTATCCCCCGGCATGGTTACCACTGTCGTCTGCGTTCTTCGCAAAGACAAAAAACCGTTCCAGGGATTCAAGTTTACCGACTTCGTTACATTCGGATCTAAATTTCTTGCATAATCAAGATAAAAAGCTTCGAAAGGTGCCCATGAATTGGTATCGATTTCAGCCGTCAGACTCTCTAAAACACTTCCTCCTGTATTGACTTTCATGGGAAGCATCATCTTATGATTGTATAAATAAGAAATGTAATAAGGTTCGGGAACCTGAATACTCGGATCTTCTTCCTCGTAATCGATATGCCAATCCACATCATTGGCAAAATTTTTAAACCTTAAAGTCAGTTTATAATGATGATTGCGTTCCGCATTATAATCCGTTGTAACATTTTTTCCGAGCATAAAGCGGTATTTGATATTTCCATTGCTGACGCGGCCTTCATGGATAGAACGATAGTAAGCCTCCACCTCGATATAAGTTCCATAGGGCATATCGTCTTTGTCTGCATATAGCAACGAACCGCTATTACCGTCTTTAAACATTTGCCTTTTATCTTTTCCCGTTCCCTGCATATTTTCATAAAAGAAAAGCGCACGTTCGGTTTCGGTATGAAATGCCTTTTCATATTTGCCGTTATGCGGAAAATATGGCCGTCCTTTAGTGACACGTGCCACATAATATTCATCGAAAGGCGCACTGACCGTTTTTTTCGTATCGGCATCATATTGCAAATCATATCTGATCGTATCCCCGAATTCGATCAGAGAATCCCTCGATTGCCTGACCGTATTTTTATTTCCTAAACGGCAATAACGAGGAATATCCTTAATCCGGGCAGACTTGATATAAACAAACACCCCCTCTTTCAACTGTGAACCATCATAAGCCAAGGTCACTTTCGAAGCCACCCGCCGGATTCCCGCACGTAATTCCATACCCTTACGGTTTATCGTCAATATGTAATCCTCGTCATCGTTACAATAAACGCCCTTCTCGGTAAAATGTCCGAGCATCTGATTGTTTTTCCTCACATCGCTCTGCCACGTAAGGAGAATACTCTTTAAACCCGTCATCGTTTCTATCTCATCGGCATAATCGGCCAGGTCACCCATATTGGCAACGGCGTAAATACGATAACGTCCATAAGGAATCTTTAAATGAAACCGGGCATAGGGCGTTTTGGATTCTGCAATCCTATCTTTTCCTTCTTCATCTTTCCGTTCCATTTCGCCCTCCGTATAATCCGGCACTTGTTCCGTATCGTTCTTTTTTATCAAGTGCTTGTTTACCAGCTTCCCGTCCATTCCGTACACCAACACGCAAAGGCTCCCGATGCTTTTAATCGCATCTCCCGCCACCGCCCGGGTTGCCAGGGCCGGAGTGAGCGGATTGAACTCCACGGTAGCACTCACGGTAGTTTCGCCTTCCGGCAGATCGTCAAAACTGCGTATTTCGTCGTTCACACAAGCCGTCACTCCCAGCAACAGTAAATAAAAAAAACAGTATAAAACGCTACGTTTCATATTCTTAAATACTTTTGGTTATATTCCGAAATCCGGGTCAAGAGAAACACCGATATAAGGGTGAACATGCACTTCGCATTTTATCTCCAAATCGGGCCGAATCGTAGCATGAACCACAACATGCGTGTTGCGCCGTAAATATTCCGGCAGATCGGGTAAATATTCGAAAGTAGTTTTCCAGGAAGCCGGGCCGAATTCATCGCATTGCAACTTAAGCGCCATTTTATAATTCAGCATGGCATCCTCCTTATCCGTGTCGTCGTCCTCGTATTTCCCTTCCAGCAAATAAATCGGCTTCTCACCTGCCTGGCGTAATAAATCGACCTTTTCCTTCTTTGCGGGCAAACCGACTGCCGTAAGAAAATCATGTTCAAAAAGATAATACTCATTGTTGCCGTTCACCGAAGGCACAATGAAAGCTCCATCCTCCAATTCCCTCGGCATGAAATACTCGCGCTGTGCCATTTTTTCCATTTCCAAACCGACGACCCTGAGATCTTTATCGCTTTCGTTAGTCACATAGTAAGTAAATTTCACGGCAGCACGCCTGACGGTAAGTTCTGTTTCCCATATATGTTCCTGTTCGTTCGGAGAATAACGAGGCACTTCCACTTGATGTATGTCACTCATCGGCAGCGGACCGGACAATCGTTCCGTTTTACCGTTCAAACGGATTGTCAGATTATAAACGGTATCCGCCGGGAATAATTTTCCTTCCTCGATTTTTGTAAAATCATAAGGAACCACCCGTTCAACGATCCCATTCTCCTCGGTTTTCGTCGAATACTCATTGACAACAAGAAAAATCCGTTTATTTTCCCCACTGACAATCCCCCCAAACTCACAGATACGCTCGATGGCCGGCTCGTTTTCCAAATCTATATATTCCGTCTTTTCAACAATACCGCTCGGACGCACAATAACAATACGCAAAGTATGCATCTTTTCATCGTCGTTCTCTGCTCCGGAATGATCCGTTCGTGTTTTGGGCCATGTAGCGGACATCCCCACGTTGATTTTCAAGGTCATCAACGCAGGCATTTCCTCTGCATATTCCCCCTTACTACAACTCGCCAACCCCAGAGATACAGCAAACAGAAGTACGATAAATACCGATCTACTCATTTCACAAACCCGTTTCGTTAAGCCTTACAGTCCAATCGTTGATTTTAATATAAGTTTGTACCCATCTTTTCTCGCTATCCAACAAGAAAAGCATAGACCATTCGCTTTGACGGTCGAGAAATTCCTGCGTACCCATCTGGGCATAAAGGTCGCTTCTATACAACATCAAATATTTCAACAAAGGAATATCTATTACATGCTCTCCTGTTTCCTCACTCCTTATCAGCAGGACAGGAGAATTTTTCGTCATCAACCGCGATACGGACAATTCCGCATAAGCGCCGACCACCTCCCTGCCGGCATTATCTACACCTATAAACGTATTTCCCTGTGCCCACGGCACATAAGTCACCTTTCCGTTCGCTATCAGGTCGTTGTTCTCGTCGAAAAGCGTGTTATCGTCCGTTATCGAGAACGTGAAATCCTTTCCGTAAACCGGTTGCTCGCTGTTTACATCCTGCAATACGATACGGATATTGTTCGTATTCTTCATCATCTTCACCGTTCCCTCCCGGAATAAGTCGGCAGTTTCCAATTGCAAATCGCCCCAATAAAAGCCATGCAGATTTCGCCTTGCCGAATCTTCCGAACTCAGGCAATCCGCATCCATGAACGCCCGAAGGTCTTCAAAACGGGAAGCCGCACCGGGTTCTTGCAGCAGCGAAAATGAACCCTTGTCACAAGCCAAGCCGCCGTATGCCACGAAACGATAACTTCCCTCAGGCAATTCCAGTTGCATCCGCCACCCTTCGTCCTGCAACAATGAATCGGCTGTCACCACATGCGTCGCGACATAATTATCCTCGTTGTCGTACACATAAAGCGTCAGGCAATCTACTTTTCGGGAAAACGCATTGGCATAGGCCATATTGTAATCATACACAAAACGCAGGGAAACCCCGTGCGGACACGCCTCCAAATCATCGTAAATTTTCTCGCACGAAGACAGGGAAACGGACATCAGAAAGGCACAAGCCATTCCCGACCAACGTAACATCATATCTCGTTTCATCCCTTGCATGATCGCTTAAAATATAATATTGTTTACCCGCACAGTCCAGGGCAAAACCTTCACATCCACGGTAAAATATAGCTTACCTACTTCATCGGGGGTATCCGGAGTCGGTTTTTCAGGATCATTGTCGGAAATACGCGGATGCCCTAAACTATGAATCTCTGTCACAGACAATTTATACACATTATTGCGCACCACAGCAAACTCCATCGGCCCCATCACGCCATTCCTACCGTTATTGTTATGACGGTTCCAATAGTAGTAATAAAAATAATAGCCGGGACCGTAAGTTTCTTCCCTTTGTTGATCCGGCCTGTAATCCTGTGTGTCGTCACTTGCCTGATACAAGGTGAACCCCATTGCAGTAGCCGCTTTACGAAACTTCCCCAACGCAGTCTCTATTGCTTCGTGGGAAGAATTGTCGTCATTGGCAATCGCCACTAACTCCTGATACAACTCATCGGCAGATTTACCTCCATCGACTTTATCATAAACAGCGGCATATATTGCAGAGCCCGGCCTTTCGTCACTGTACGTTTTTACCTGATTGTTCCATCCGACGAACAAATTACCCATAAACTGATAAAGAATCGGATAATCGATTCCATCGACAGTATAAACAAAAACTTTTCCCTTTAAATGATCGGGCACCTTATATTTTCCATTGACAGCCGACCGGAGGGCTTCATTCACAGATTCGTCGTTTTCATCAATCAGAAGCTTTCCCTTAAATACAACTCCCGTTGAAACGGCATTCGTTTGATATTCATCGTGTGAAACCGTATTCTCTGTGACATACCGCCAAATATGATACCCGGATTTATCCGTCCCCGCAGCTTCTCCGCTCCAGTTGCTACCTTCTCCAAGCACATCGCCGTCACTGCCGAGCACTGTGTTTATGTTCCAATTATTCCAATAATAACGGCTTCTCCCATCTATCGTACCGTCTCCATTAAATAAATTGAAATTGAAATATTTCTCTAACTCCAGATCGTTCGGTGTTTTATCTTTAATATCCGTGTGTTTATGATCTTTCTCCGCATCCACATCCACCACATGGCTCTTACTTTTTTCCACACCACAAAACACCGGATTCTGGTGACCGTCGGTGTGATCTGAAATGCGTTTCAAATAATAAAAATTTTTGCTCATATTCACTAAAGCCATCCGCACCAGTTGTACCCGAAGGGCTCCACCTTGCTGGCCGGTCACTTTGTCTATAATATAAGTATTGGCAGGGGTATTGGCAGGGCTACCGTCTTTAAAGTCAAAACGCGCTACGGAGCGTTCTACCGGAACAGTCTTCGTAAATTCGAGAGGAGAATTTATTTCAGCGTATTTCACCAACCAGTCGTCGAAAGTACGCGGAATTTCAACTTCAGTAAGTTCTGCATTCGACATCAGAAAACTCCCTTTCGCCCAGATAGACCGATTGCTGCCATCCGTCGCACCGATCACATCATCGCCCGGCTCATAATTTTTTCCTATAACCTGGCAATATGCATCCACCCATGCTTTCGGGGCACTCTCATCCCGCTTATCGAAAACATCCAACAAATCTTTCGGCGGATTACAATAAGCAAACACATAAATGTTTTCAGCTCCCTGAGGAAGAGCAGCAGACCGGTTATTTCCTGTTTTCTTATCATAGTAATTGGAAAGTGCCGTCTGAGTAATCGCTGCCGTAGCAGACACCAAACCATCGTTCTTAACAGACAAAACACCGGCCAGGCCGTGCGCAATGTAAGTATAATCTTTTTCTGCCAGCACCAGCAAAAGACTGCTTACTCCATTTTCATAATCCTGTCCCGTTTCCGTTCCGCTTTCCGTTCCACCATTCTCCCCGGTCACACTGCGGGTTCCCGGAACCGCCGGTAGTTGCAAATTAACATTCATATAAACAACATTCCCGTCGTCTATCGGTTCACGCCCCTGATCTAAACTTTCGGAATGTTTACTACATCCTGCTATCGCTGCAATAGCAAACATGATTATTAAGAATTTACTCCAAAGTTTCATCGCATTCTGTTTTTTCGATTACATATTATTTTTTTATTTCCTCCAATTGTTTCAATGCCGCAGCAGCTTGGGCGATACCGCCCCGCTGTGCTTCGGTAAATAATTTTTTGGCCGTATCATAGTCGTTATTCAATGCCGCAAAAATGGCGCGTGCATATATCGCCTCCGCCCTCATCCCCGATTTGGCGAGATAACGCCCGGCATTCTTCAGGTCGCCTAACCCCATCGCCGTATTGGCAGCATTGAGATTCGCCGTTTCATCATCGGGAAACATACGCACCGCAATAGCAAACACCTCGTTATATTCATCGCTGCCCGGCACACAATCCTGAGCCACGAGATACAACTCCTGTAAACTCAGCTTTTGCGGTTCCGTCGTCATCAACCGCCGGATTTCGGCAACATCCGTATAAATACGCACATGATACTGCACGGCATAATCCGAATGGCGCAACCCCGGATAAACTTTCCGGTAGAGATAGGCGTAGTCTGCCGGATAACGTTTTTTCAGCTCAAGTTCCTTGACATCCGGTTCCATTCCGCTGCCGATCAGCTCCAGAATACCCGTTTTGCTGGGCAGATCGGACGTTTCCACATAACGTGTCAGTCCTTCCCAATCCTCCGGTTCATAAGCCGTAGTTATCAGGCTGTCGGGAAATTCATACAATTTACGCACATACTCCTTTAGTGTAGCGGTACGCCCTTTCGCCAAACGTGTATTGTCGGCATACGAACCCTCGGGCGAAGCGAATCCCTTGATAAACACCGATGTGATCCGCGAATCGGCATCGTTGCGCACCACATCGATGGTATTCCGTATTTTTTGCAACTCCACGTAGTTATCACGGTAATTTTCGTCTATATACGTGCGATTAACCGGAAAATCGATATAAGCCGATCCCTTCACCTCGCGTATCTTGACCGTCTCTGCCTGTGGCTCCAGATAAACAAAAACAGGCTTAAACTCCTTCGGTTTGAAGTCCAGTACCGTCAGCATCTCATCGTTCGACACCAGCACCTCACACCGGCAGCCACATTCGCCTTCGTCCATGATCAAGGCAGCGGTAGCCATCCACCCCTCGAAGGGAACGACGGCGCGGTAATTCACGACAGTATCCTTCTTCGTACGCCGCACCAACAAATCGTCCGGCAGGGAATCGTTACGTTGATGATAAAAATAACGGTTACGTCCGGCAACAACCATCGCCGGTAAGCTTAGCGAATCCGTTCCGTTCCGCAACACAGGCGTCAGTACTATTTCGCGATTCGTCTTCAATTCCAAACCCGACACCCCCACATCCATCGACACGAATAAATTACCTTCCGTACGGGCTATATCCAGATTACTCACCGTCACGCGCCCTTCCAGCAACGTCTGGGCCTGCAATGCCGTCGCCATCGTCCACGACAACAGGCATATCGTATATATTCTCTTCATCATAGCCATTTGTTAAAAAGTATATACCAAATTCACAGCCGCTTTCGTCGGACCTACATAATTATGTGTCTTATTTTTAGCTAATTTCTTGCCACAATTAGCACACGGATAAGAATCGTAGCGGGTGTAAATCCAGCCTAAACCGATTTCACCCTCCACATTCCAATGTTTCCCTAAAATCCAGGCATAGCCGTACGCCACACCGGCACCTATCATCCATCCCTGATAGCGTCTGCGTCCCACCTGTGAAAAATCACTCCCCAAAAAATGGATATGATTCTTCACACCGCCGATATTAAACTGTCCGCCGAGAAGATGCGCCCCTAAAAAATGCCCTGCAAAACGGTCACAAAACCAATAACGCGCCTCCGGCTGCACAAGCCAATGCTTCCAGCGGCGATCGTGCGAAAGCGTCCATCCATTATAATTAGCCGATACATCCAATGTCCAGCGGGGTGCCAGGCCGAACTCGACACCCGCATTAGCAGTCAAAGCGGGAATGTCATAAAGTAAATTTGTCTTGACTGCTATCTTCTGGCACTTTACCCCCGCATTGAAAAAAAGCCCCAGAAGCAAGACACTGCAAAATTTAAAAATTCTCTTATCCATATTTGAAATTCATTGACTATACACTGCGTTATCCGCTCGTTCTTCTATTCCGCCCATATATAACCCAACAAATACATTTCCGTCTCTTCATAAGAGACAAGAAGATAAGATAATCTACTGAAAATCAATATTATAATAGAGAAGTAAATAAATTTCACAAAACATCCTATCCTTTTTGAAGATACCTTGCTTTTTTAGAAAAATATATTGCATTTAATTCCAATATTTTGCATATATTTGCATCACATATAGTATCTCTTATGAAGAGACGGATATTTTACTAAACAACTTTCCTGCTTTATAAATCTTTTAAAATAAGCGAATTCGCTTTGTCGATAACGGAACATTCCAAAGAAGCAAGATAAATTTGCGTCGTTGTTTCCGAATCGTGTCCCATCCCTTCGCTGATGACCGACACGGGAATATTTTTACTCCTGGCGATACTTGCCCAGGAATGCCGCGCCACATAAGTAGTCATCGGAATTGCCAGACCGATTCGTTCCGATACCCGTTTCAAATACAGGTTAATCATATATAATTTATTTTTGTATTGCTGCCGGGCTTTCTCCATATCCCTGACCGTTATAATAGGTAACAGGTACGGAGTATCCCGCATTACAGGGCTACTGTATTTATCGACGATTTCCTGCATACATCTTTCCCATTTGATAGAAAGTTGCTGCCCCGTTTTCCGTCTGCGATAAGTCAGGATGCCATTTTTAAGGTCAGATTTCCTGAGATAAGCCATATCCACGAACGACATACCGCGAGTATAAAAGCTAAACATAAACATATCCCTTGCAAAAGCCATAGCCGGATGATACGTCAGATCCAATTCCTTCATCTTTCGGATATGTGCCATCGTCACAGCCCGCTTTACGGTTTTATCGACACCGGTATAAACATGCCTGAATGGATTACGTTGTTCTATCATCCCTTTCTCCACAGCCCGGTTATATACGGCTCGGAGGATACGCATATAAAAGGAAACCGTGTTCATGGTGATGCCTCTTGCTTTCAGATAAGCCTCGTACTCCATCATCAGATCGGAATTTATTTCGTCCATCGAAATATCCTTATCTTCCCGGAAACGCAGAAAACTGTTGAGCGTAACTGTGTAAGTCTCTGCCGTCCTTTTCTTACTGAGCCGTTTCAATTGAACAATAACGTCTTCCATAAAATTGAAAAGCGACTGTTTGTTAACGGAATTCTGAAACCTCATGATAATTTCATCTGCAAGGAAGCTGCCGGATGGATTATCCGGCAAGGAAGCCGCTATTTTCTCAAGCCGCCGGATCTCCCTGCTCATCTGTTCCTGAACAGAAAGCAGATAATTATATCGTTCCGCCTGATGCGTACTTATAATAACAACCTCCCTGCTCTTATCCCATTCGCTCGCAAATATCCGATAGTCCGTTTTTAACTGGCGTACGACACGGTTTAATATGATCTGATAATATAAAATGCCTTCTTTTCCCTTGACTGTCGAAGGCCTGAATTTCACTTTAATTGATGCCATCTACCTGGATTTTAAGTTAGCGTTTCTTTTATGCTCGCTTACACGATACGATCGGAGACGGATTTTAACGAGCTATCATAACAGCTCTTACCTTTATCTCCTTAAATGCAGTTTCACTTCTGCTAAACCGTACACGTTATTCAACCAGAGAATATTTTTTTACAATAATAAATTTTCATCGAAATATGGATTTATACTTATGGGAAGACATACCTCTTTACGAGCATCGTCGTCTCACAAATATCCGTTATTTCGATTTTTCACCGACATCGTTCAAGGAATCGGCCATTCTTGAACGTTTTCTCCGGTTCATCGAGGGATGGTGTTTACCACCTATTCATAAGGGAATAATATATAAAGGATGGACTTTCAATTAAAATATGTTTGCAAAAATAAAAAAATATTTCAAAACGGCAATATTTTGCAAACATTTCGGCAAACCGGCAGGCTCAGCTTCGCACACTTCCGTCCGCAACGTGCCGGCCTGCCGATCTTTCAGGTGTCTTTCAAAATATAAACCCTGCTTTTACAGAAATGGAACTGTGATTCAATTTCTCTGCCAACTCGGCGGTAAAATTCGCAGTTTCTCACACAGCAACAAAAATAGCCGGACAGACTCCGGCTAAACACAAAAGGCTAAAACGCATCTGACAAATACTAATAGGTAATGACGACCCTTCCCTTTTCAGGTAAAGCGCGATAAAGCACTTTGGCATCCTCTTTGGAAATGCCGATCCGCAAAGTAGGCACATAGGGCGGCACACGGAAGGCAAACACCGAAAGGAAATTTTGTTTCACCTCCTGCCAGCGGTCGGCCCATTCGAAAGCGAAAGCTGCACGGCTATCCCCTCCGCCCCGTTCCGTTTGATAAAAATAAAGACGAAGCCCGCGGTCGGAACCGAGCATAAAAAACACCGGCTCGCGGTTGGTCGTATCGGGTTTCAACAACGGCACGGCATCGCTGCTGTCTTTCGGAGCCTGCACAACGTTCACAGGCTCTTTGGCTATGGTGGCTTTCAGCGTATGGACGAGCACCGGCTCGGACAACCACTCATACAAAGCCTCCTGGGAAGTACGGCTGAACAGCGACGGCAAACCGATTTCCTGCAAAGGGATGCTCCGCACGGCCACTCCCTTAATCATCAGCTGCGCAACGCTATCGGGCAAATTCAGAAACAAACCAACCGAATCGGTACGTGCCAGCTTCACCTGACTGCTCAACAAACCTTTTTCTTTCAATAATTCATGATAGCCGGGCACACGGTACATATTCACGCCTTGTCCTTCCGGCTCTTCCTTCACCTCATAAGTAGCGTTAAACTGTTCCACATAACGGGTTACGGCTTTTACCGCCCCGGCAATATACCAGACAGACAATACCACGGCAACAGCTACCGCCATTGCGAAGATTTTATGTTGCTGTATCCATTTCATCATCCTGTTCCTCCCGTGATTAATAAATATAGACATACGCACCGACGGGCAACGTGCGATAGACCACCTCCAAATCCTCATCTCCGAAGCGCACGCAACCGTGGGTGACGGGCATTCCCAGCAAACGCTGGTAAAGCGTGCCGTGCAGCAGATAACCGTCCGCCATCCGCAAGGCATAATCGCCGAGCACCCCCCTTTCGTAACGGGCGGGATCGCCGGGACCGGGCACAGGCAGCCCCTCTTCGATAAAAGCCCAATCCGGTTTCGTCCATACCGGATTCTCGGTTTTCGACAAAACCGTCATCCGGCCTTTAGGGGTTTTAAATATCCAGGTACGCTTTTCGCTGACCAATTTCGTATAGCTCCCCGACGAACAAAAGCCCTCACGTACCAATTTTCCGTTCCGGTCATACAGGTAAAAACGGTTCCGGGTGGTATTTATCACAATATAGGGTTTATGGGGCAAAAAACCGTCGAGCCGCCTGTCCAGTAGCGCCACGTCCCGTTTCAGGCGGGAAAGTTTCGTTTGCACCGTCCGGTCTTTCAACAAAGCGGAGTCGGCCTTTAACCTGCTGGTCTGGCTAAAACTCATTTCCTGACAGGCTGGAGCCAGGTAAAAAGGCAGTATAACCGGCAGAAACACCGCCAGCAATACGCCCGTCAGCACCTCCCGCAACCGGGGGAAACGCTTCCGCTTTTCCGGATTTATATTTTCTTCCACATTCATAATCTATTTATTCCATGATTCGATCTCCGGAGACAAAGCCGCTCCGGTTTTCCGCCAATCCTCCGAAGCCCCGATGATAAAAACCGGAGTGCCTCCCCGGACATATTCATACACCTTATCCATATCCCGGTCATCCAAAGCCACACAGCCATCCGTCCAGTTCACTCCGCGCCCGCCTCCGCCGTGAATCTCGATCAGCCCGCCGGGACGAGCAGTAGCAGCGATCCGGCCATCTTTTTTCAACTGCTCGAAACGGGCACGGTCGGCCGCATTCGGGTAATCCAGTAAAAGAGCTTTATAATACTTCGTTTGCCTGCCCGCCAACTTCTTCACGACCTTATATTCCCCTTCCGGGGTAGCAAAGTCCCCCTCCTGCCGCTTATCGCCGATCCAGTTCCGCCCGAACTCCGCCGGAAAAGAATACTTTCTCACTCCTTTATCATACAAATGACAGCGTGCCGGGATTTTTTCCACCACGATCACCCTGCACCGTTCCCGCCGGGAAAATTCCACCGCAGCGGCAAGCCGTTTTTGCCAGCCGGGTAACTGCCGGAAATAATCGTCAAGCAACTGCCGGGCTTCTTGGTAGGCCGCCCGGATTTCCTGCGCAGCAATGCTGCTTCTTTCCCTGCCCCGGTCGTAATCTCCCTTCCCGAAAGCGATTTCCGCTTCGTTCAGCAACAGCTTCCCATGAGCATGACGGCTTTTCACAGTTCTGTCTAAAGGCAGAGTGGCAAAAAAGCCTTCGAACCCGTCCATTTCCCGCCGCAACCGGGCAATCCCATCCCCCAAATCCTGCTTTAGGTTCTGTTTTGCTTCCCCGGCATGCTCTATCGCCCGACGGGCAAAATTTTCCGAACGTTCCGCCAAAGCAGCCACCGGAGCAAAATCCCGGACGACAATCCACCTTTCGTTCTCGCGCCTCCACACTCGCATAGCCGAATCGTAAAGCACCTCTGCCTCTCCGAACAATTTCCGGCTATATATTTCCGAATCTGCATTCCGGGCTTCCGTCAATACCGTCCGGGCACTCTCCAACTGCCGAACGGGCGGGCGGGCCGCCGGCAGCAGCAACACCCCGCATCCGGCCACCGCCAGTAAAGGCAACAGCCACCACAGCCAACGACAGGACTTCGTTTTACGTTTTCGTTTTATCATACACCCAGGCTTACCGGAAAAATACCGGACTTTTCACCGTTTCAGACTTTTTACCGTCTTAAAAATAAAAAAAATTCCCCTCATTCACACTCTTCATTCCATTCTCTCTGCCCCCTCCAACCAAAAAGCGGGTGTCCCGCAAGACACCCGCTTCCTTGTATCCATGTCAAAATAGCTTATTTCTTTGCTTTTTTGGCAATAGCTTCCGACAATTCCGTGTTTAAGTCTGCAACCGACTTCTGAGCGGCAGTCAGCTTGCCGAGCACCTGAACATAATTCACTTCACCGGCCATTGAAGTTTCCACTTCATCGGCAGTAGTAGCGATCACATTCAGTTCGTTACCGATCTGTTCCAAAGCAGCCTTGCCTTCTTTTCCTTTCGGAGCTTTAGTCAGCAGCGCTTTAGTGTCCTCGATCGCAGTTTTCAAAGCAGCCAAAGTCGTTTCAGCTTCCTGCTTCACAGCCTGCTTTTTAGCCGGAACAGCAGCAGCAATGGCCTCTGCCTGTGATTTTAGCGTGTCGAGCTTCACCGTCAAAGCATCGAAATTCTTCATAAATTTAGAATTTTCGGCTTCGATTGCCTGCATAACGACCGTCAGCGAATCCTGTAAAGACTTGAATTCAGGAGCCATGTAAACACCGGCCTGAGCAGTCTTGGCAGCTTCCACAGCAGCTTTGGTTGCATTGATATCATCCTGCGGCATTTTTCCGCAACTTGTTGCTACGACAACCATAGCAACTACAAAACCCAGAAAAAATCTGTTTTTCATTGTGATTTAAAAAAATTAATTTTTTATAATGACGTTTCTCCCACTAGGGTATCCGGACCGTTCCAAACAACCTCGCGTTTACCCGGGAAAAATCATGCAAATGTATATTCTTTTGCGATATGTTATTCCGGTAATGTTTCTTTTTTTTAATTTTTTTCAAAAAAAAGAAATGCAATCGTTACAATCTAAAAAACAGAAAGATAGAATATCCTTACTGCGGATCGACATCGCAGAAAATACGCACGCTGCCATACGATTTTTCCTGTCGCAGTAAAGCGAATTTCTCTTTCAGCAAAGCTTTGATCCGGGCGAAAGAAGCCCGGTGTTCGATTTTAAGGATAAATTGTAGCCGGTATTGCTCGCCGATGCGGGACACTTCCGGCACGGCAGGCCCGAACACCCGGTTGGCCAGCACTTCGCGCAACTGCCCGGCAAGCCGGTTTGCCGCGTTCCGCAGCACAATCTGGTCTTTGTGGCGGAGTTCGATACGAATCAGGCGACTGAACGGAGGATAAGCGAAGAATTTACGTTCTTCCGCCAACTGAGTAAAAAAGGAGGGATAATCACCCCCGGTAAGCATACCGTAAACCCGGTTTTTGAGATCGCCCGCCTGAATCACCACCTTGCCGCGTTCGCCTTTGCGCCCGCTACGCCCACTGACCTGCAACAACATGCAATAGGCACGTTCTTCCGCCCGGAAATCGGGGAAATTAATCATACTGTCGGCATCCATCACCCCGACCAGCTTCACATTCTCGAAATCCAGTCCCTTCGTGACCATTTGCGTACCGATCAGAATATCCGTTTTTCCCTGCTCGAAATCGTCGATCACCGTCCGGAAACGCGCCTTGCTGCTCATCACGTCAATATCCATACGGGATACCCGTTTATCCGGAAAGAGTTGTGCCACTTCTTCCTCAATCCGTTCCGTTCCCGGCGTACGTTCCCGGTAATGCCCCGTTCCGCAATGGCCGCACACCTCTCCCAATCGCGACAAACTGCCGCAGTAGCGGCAACTCAACACATTGCGTTGCTTGTAATAAGTCAGGCTGACATCACAATGTCTGCAACGGGGAATGTCGCCGCAAGTGTCGCATTGCACATAGGTGGAATATCCCCGGCGGTTCTGGAACAGGATCACCTGCTTGCCTTCGTCGAGAACCCGCTTCATTTCCCGCAGCAGCAAAGGAGTGAAGCTCCCTTTCATTTGTTTTTTACGCCGGGCTTCCACCGCATCCGCCAGCAGGATTTCGGGCATCTGTATATCCCCGAAACGGCTGTTCAGGCAGGTAAAGCCATATTTCCCCATACGGGCATTGTAATAAGTTTCGAACGAAGGCGTAGCGGAACCTAACAAGACTTTCGCCCCGCAAGTAGTGGCGAGCATAATGGCGGCATCCCGCCCGTTGTACCGGGGAGCAGGCTCCTTTTGCTTATACGAAGCGTCGTGCTCTTCGTCGATAATCACCAGCCCTAAACGAGTAAAGGGAAGAAAGACGGAAGACCGCACGCCCAGTATCACGGGATAAGGCCGGTCGCTGCATTGTCGCCGCCAGATTTCCGCCCGTACCCGGTCGGACATGCCGGAATGATAAATACCGACCGTATTGCCGAACACCCGTTGCAACCGCTTTACGATCTGGACGGTAAGGGCGATTTCAGGCAGCATATACAACACCTGTTTCCCCTCGGCAATAAATTTTTGTATTAAATGAATATATACTTCGGTTTTACCGGAAGAAGTCACCCCCTGCAACAATACGCAGTCCTTCGAATGAAATGCCGTGCATATCTCCCCGAAAGCCTTTTCCTGCTTTTCCGACAGGGGATTCCCGGGTTGTCCTCTCCCTTCATCCACCCGGAAACGGTTCACCGTCCGTTGTTCTACGGCCAATATACGGCGGTCGCATAACCCTTTCAGGGCAACGGAATTTCCCACATTCTTGGTAAAAGCGGATTTCTCCATTTCGCGTTCCCCGGTTTCTATCCAGCGGCACAATGCTGCATACTGCACCTTGGCACGTTTCAACCCGTCGAGCAATTCGCCCAGCTCCGTTTCGGAAAAATCCCTCGCCCATTTCACCACCCGTTCCGTTCGCTCGCGAAACATTTCATCCACGGTTTCCTTTACCTGAATATACCCTTTTTGAAGCAACGACTTCACCACCGCCACCCCGTTACGGATTTTCAGGCATTTTTCCGCCTCCTTTAAAGATACGTATTCGCCGATGTGAAGAAAATTCAGCAAGGCCATTTCATTGGCAGACAGTTCGTGTTCGTCCACTTCCAGCGCAGTACGGGCGACGGATGTAAAACTTTCCAGCCGGAACATCACAGGCAGGGCGGCTTTCAGCACCTCACCCGGAGCAGCCATATAATATTCGCCTATCCATTGTAGAAAACGCAGATGCCCTTCCGGCAATTTCACCTGCTCCTCGGCTATCCCCTCGACAGGCCTGATCTCGTAGCCTTCCGGCTTCCGGTCGTGAATCCGGCAAACTACTCCCGTGTATTTTTTATTTCCGGCAAACGCCACCAGAACCAGAGTTCCCACCCCGACCTCATCCTCCAGCGCAGGAGACAGGGAATAGGTGTAAACCCCGTCCACAGTCAAAGGCACTATAATATCGGCATATTTCATCATTCTTTCCTTCCGGCTGAAAAATGCCGGGCAGGGAAATCGCAAAATCCCCGCCCGGCTTTTCTTCCTTTACAAATCTTATTTCACCGGCTCTATCCGGAATTTATACGAATAATCTTTATTCTTTTCAATCAGGTAATGAGGACGCTGGCGCGGGCCGCAACTAGCATTCCCCAATCCGCGCTGAATGCAATCGAGATTCAGGATCACCTCCGCCCGGCGTACCCGGTTGAGATCGTGACCGTAAACCGTCATCCACAGGTCGATATCCGTAAAATGCAAAGCAGTAAAATTCAGGTGGTCCTTAGAAGTGATCTTCAAACCGAAATTCGCCTTATTCGTCAGCTTTACCCAGCGTATATCGTCGCGGTTACCCATCGACTGCGAACGGACATAAGATTCCTCCATTCCCGTCACCGTATTTTTATAAATACCGAAATAAGCGGCATTTTTCCTGTCCCAATAATTCTCTTGCGGGCCACGGCCATACCATTCCACCTGTTCCAGCGCCGGATTCAGCGAAGCCTGCAAAGACAAGCGCGGCAAATTAAAATGATCGTCCGCTTTAAAGGTGGCATCCACATCGATCGTTCCGTCGGCATACAAACGGTAGTCCACCTGATAAGGAACCGTCACACCTCCCACCTTGGCTAAAAGCCGGGTAGCGACCTTGCCTTCTTTCTTATCGGGCGAAAGCTCGGCAGCGAAAGAAATACATTTCAATTCTAACAGCCTTACACTCATCCGGTCGTTATCGATCGCACGGAAACCGTTGAACGCAAAACCATTATAACGGTAAAACATTTCTTCGCCCATATAACGTAAAGAGATCAGCAAACCGGATTCTTTATTGAAAGTAGCGGTAAACCCGGTTGCAACGAATTGTACCTGGTCGTTCTGTTCCGTCATCTTCAACTCCGGCAGCGCTTTCGTATCGACAGGAGCGACATCCCGGAAAGCCTGCACGGCAAACTGCTCGTCTGCCATGACATGCCCGGCGTTCGCCCAGATTTCCGGCTGTTTCAGCACCGCCGACACCGTCACGAAATACTCGGCTCCCGGCTGAATATCCGCCGCATAAGGCAAAGTGACCTGCACTTTGGAATCGGGAGCGGCGTCCGGCATATCCATTTTTCCGGAACGCACCACTTTCCCGTCTTTCAACAATTCCCATCTCAATCCGAAATGATTCAGGTCGAGGAAATCGTAATGATTCTCGATCGTGATCTTGCCGGCTTTCAGATCGTCCGGTTTGAATTTAATATATTGATATACCTTCTTCACCTCCAGCAGCTTCGGAGTAACCTGACGGTCGGGGGTAACGATACCGTTACAACAGAAATTGAAATCGTTGGGCGAATCCCCGAAACCGCCGCCGAAATAATAACGTCCGGGCAATTCCCCGAATTTATTGATTCCCTGATCTACCCAGTCCCAGATACAACCGCCGATCATACGCTGCGACTTATTTTCGATATAATCCCAATACTCGTCCAGATTACCGATAGCATTTCCCATGGCATGGGCATACTCACACAGGAAATAAGGCTTATCACGGTCTTGCATATCCTGGTCGCGCATACTTTCGATTGCGGGATACATTCGGGAATCCATATCGGCAATATTATTGTTTCCTTCGTAATGAACCGGACGGTCGTCCAGCTCTTTGGCAGCCTTATAAGTGGCCTTAAAATTTTGTCCGCCTCCCGACTCATTTCCCATCGACCAGAAAATCACCGAAGGATGGTTTTTATCCCGTTCCACCATACGCACCATCCGATCGACAAAAGCGTCTTCCCACGAAGGCATGTTGCTGATCGACATATTGCCGTGACATTCGATATCCGCCTCATCCATCACATACAGCCCGTAGTAATCGAACAGGGCATACATTTTAGCATCGTTCGGATAGTGGCTGGTGCGGATAGTATTCAGGTTGTTTTGCTTAAACAGCACAATATCCTTAATCATCATATCCACCGGAACGGCTTTCCCGTGGCGGGGATCGATGTCGTGGCGGTTCGCCCCTTTAAAGAACACCTGCTGATTATTGATATACACCCGGCGGTTTTTAATTTCGATCTTGCGGAAACCGAACTGTGCCTGTGCCACTTCGAGCGTTTTGCCGCTGGCGTCCTGCAATTCGAGGATAGCGGTATAAAGATTCGGGATTTCTGCCGACCATAATTCCGGCCGGTTCACCGGGGCAGACAGTTTCACCGCCGTTTCGCCGTTCTTATCCATAGCCGCCACTTTCCCCTGCATCGTCGCCACCGGTTTTTCCGCGGCATCGAGCAAAGTCACTTTCAACAGCGCTTCCCCGCTCCGTTTCGAAGAATAATTATGAATATCGGCCACTGCATTAAACGTAGCCTTCTCCAGATTATCCCCTTCGAAAGCAGAAGTCAGGTAAAAATCACGCAGGCGCAATTTCGGAGTAGCCACCAGATACACATCCCGGTGAATACCGCTCAAACGGAACATATCCTGGTCTTCGAGATAACTACCGTCGCTCCAGCGATACACTTCGGCAGCCACCGTATTTTTACCCGGCTTCACATAAGCGGTAATGTTAAATTCCGCATCGTTGTTCGCGCCCTGACTGTATCCTACTTTCTTTCCATTTATCCAAAGATACATGGCACTGTAAACCCCGTCGAAGTGGATAAAAATCTCATCCCCTTTCCAATCGGCAGGAATGGTAAATTCCCGGCGGTAAGATCCCACGGGATTCGGCTCGATACCGCTCGTTTTTCCCCGGTAGCCCTGGATAAACGGAGGATTGTTCCGGTGAGGATAGGTAACATTGGTATAAATCGGAGTGCCGTAACCGTACATCTCCCAATTCGAAGGCACGGGAATTTCATCCCATTGGCTGACATCGTAATTCGTTTTATAAAAATTTACCGGACGTTCCGAAGGCTGTTTCACCCAGTTGAATTTCCAGTTCCCGTTCAGCGACCGATAGCGGGACGATTGCGGAGCAATCCACTGTTTCCGGTAACTGGGATCGGCCTTTAATTCCCCGACACTGGAAAACGGCACAAAAGTAGCCCGTCCCGGCTCTTTATTGACGGCGAAAATTTTTTCATTCTCCCAATCGTTCGTACTGCTGGTTTTCAACAGCTCCACATTTACCTGAATATCCATTTTCTGGAGCGTAAAACGCTGACCGTCCTTAGCAGCGTCCGGCTGCAACTGGTAAAGCGGCTCCCCTACCGGGCCTGCATCGGGATAACCCAAATTCAATCCGCTGGCAAGCGACCGAAATGTATATGTATTCTCCCCCACTTTTGTCAGTTTCCATTGCTGGTTGCGGTTTCCCAGTTCCGCAGACCACTGGATTACCCGGGTCCCGTCCTTCTGTTGGTTTCCGTTATCCAAAGCCTTTTCTCCCAGCGGATTGATAATCACATACGTATCCGCTTCCACCTTCACGAACATCCACGCCTGAGCTTCGCTCTTAGGATTGGAAGGAGCCAAAAAAATATTCGAATTATTATTGATACTTTGCTGATTATCCAATGCCAGTCCGTTCACGCTGACAATCTGATAAAAAGCTTTCGAATCGATTCCCTGTGCACGAACAGACGCCCCTGCCGCCCACACAAGAAGAAATAAAGAAAAAAGATAGGTCAGGAATTTTTTCATAAGTTTATTGTTTTCTTTTTAGTTATCAGGACGATTCTCCACACCCAGCCCTTAACACGCCAAAGCAGGTACAGGAACCGCCGTTAAAATTTCACCCGGTGATTCAAGTTTTCAAACATAAGAAAAAAAACGGAAAAAGACAAAAAAAGACGGAACTGCATGACAGCCCGCCTCTTTCTTTTTATCCGGCAATACCGGACAAATTATCGTACTTTTTTTATCATACCGACAAAATACGCACCAATCCCAATAATTCCGGATTCAATCCTTTGGAATGTTTGATCGTCTTATTGAAAGGCACATGAACGATTTCTTTGTTCATAATCCCCACCATGATACTCATCTGGTCGTCCATCAAAGCATCTACGGCAGCGGCTCCCAACTGGGAAGCCAATACCCGGTCGAACTGGGAGGGCGAACCGCCCCGCTGCATATGTCCCAATACCGATACACGGATATCGTAGTCCGGATGAGACTGTCCCACCATTTCGGCGATCTTATAAGCACCGCCCGATTTTTCACCCTCGGCCACGATCACGATACCGCTCGATTTGGTAGGATCGTAATCCTTAGCGATAAAACGTTCCAGGTCGGTCAGGTCGGTTTCCACTTCCGGCACCAGCACAGCTTCCGCTCCGGTAGCGATAGCCGTTCTCAAAGCGATAAACCCGGCATCACGTCCCATCACTTCCACAAAGAAAAGACGATTGTGAGCGCTGGCCGTATCCTTGATCTTATCCACAGCATCGACAGCCGTATTTACAGCCGTATCGTAACCGATAGTAGAATCTGTCCCATACAGGTCGTTATCGATCGTTCCCGGAATCCCCACAACAGGCACATCATGCTCCTGAATCAACAATTTAGCCCCGGTAAATGAACCGTCACCACCGATCACCACCAAAGCATCGATCTTATGCTCTGCCAATTGCTGAGCCGCTTTCGTACGTCCTTCCGGCGTACGGAATTCAACGCTCCGGGCCGACTTCAGAATAGTTCCCCCGCGCTGGATAATATTGCTCACGTCGTTCGACCGCAATCTTTTTATATCACCGTTAATCAATCCCTGGTAACCACCGTAAATCCCACAGGCTTCACAGCCATTGTAAATAGCAGTCCGCACCACTGCACGGATAGCGGCATTCATTCCCGGTGCATCACCTCCTGAGGTCAGGACTCCGATTCTTTTAATTTTTCCCATAATACGTAATAAATAAAATTTATTTCTATCTCTTTAAATTTTCTGTTTATAATCTGTTTCAGGTCTCATAACGACTTATTCAACCTTATTTCATTCACTTATTTCCAGTTTCCGGCGGATCTCTTCCATAATCCAGACAGGCGTGGACGTCGCCCCGCTAATCCCCACACTTTCCACTCCCTCCGTCATTTCCGGCTTTACATCTGCCGCACTATGCACAAAATAGGTCCGGGGATTTACTTCCCGGCACACGGCATACAACTGCTTGCCGTTAGAACTTTTCTCCCCGCTCACAAAGATAATCACATCATGCTGGCGGGCAAATTCTTTCAATTGCGGAATACGGTTCGCTACTTTCCGGCAAATCGTATCGTGTACCGTCACCAGCCCGCCTCCGGCTTTCCGCATCAGCTCGATGACATGCCGGAAACCTTCCAGGCTCTTGGTGGTCTGCGAGAACAGAATCACCGGACGGGAAAAATCCACCTGCCGGAGGTCGTCTTCATGCTCCACCACCAGCGCTTCGCCGTTCGTTTGTCCCACCAAACCGATCACCTCTGCATGCCCGCGTTTACCGTATATCACGATCTGCCCTCCGTTCTCCTTCACACTTTCGTAGGCCTTCCGTATCTTTTTTTGCAGGTTCAGCACCACGGGACACGAAGCATCGATCACCTCCACTCCGTTCGCCTTCGCCGTTTCATAAGAAGCAGGCGGCTCTCCGTGTGCCCGGAACAACACCCGGCAATGCGACAACTGCCCGAATTCCTCATGCTCGATCGTGCGCAACCCCATCGCCTCCAGCCTTTCCACTTCCAGATTGTTATGCACAATGTCGCCGATACAATACAACTCTCCTTTCTCCAGCTCTTTTTCAGCCTTTTGGATAGCGTTCACCACGCCTGTGCAAAAACCCGAATTTTTATCGATCTCTACCCGCATCACGCTGCATTCAGCTTTTCTTTTATCTTTTCCACCATAAAACGCACTTCGTCGTCGATGGTCATCCGGCTATTGTCTATCAAAATAGCATCCGGCGTCCGTACCAACGGACTGGCTTCCCGGTGTTCGTCGATGTAATCGCGCTGGCGCACATTCGCCTCCACTTCCTCATAACTCACCTGTGTGCCCTTTTCTATCAGTTCTTTATAACGGCGCTCCGCTCTCACCTGCGGGGAAGAGGTCAGAAAAAATTTAATGTCGGCATCCGGGAAAACAACACTCCCGATGTCGCGCCCGTCCATAATAATCCGTCCGTTCCGTCCCATTTCACGCTGCTGTTCCACCAAAAAGCTCCGTACAAAATCGACCGCAGCTATCGGGCTGACGTAATTGGAAACTTCCATTTCCCGTATCTTCTTCTCGACATACTCCCCGTTCAGATAAGTTTCGTAACGCCGCAATTCGCGGTTGTACCGGAAACCGATCTCGATTTCGGGCAAATGCTCCCGCAATGCTTCGCGGCAAACTTTGCCGTCCACAATCCATCCCCGCTCCAATGCAGCCAGCGTCACCGCCCGGTACATGGCCCCCGTATCGATATATGTAAACCCTAACTCTGCTGCAACGATCTTTGCCACAGTGCTTTTTCCGGTTGAAGAATACCCATCAACAGCAACCACAAATGCCTTTTCTTTTCCACTCATAGTATGGGCAAAGATATAATATTTTTCCATAAATTATGAGGTGAATCCGTTTCGATTCTGTTTAAAATTTGTTGCAATCGATAGAATCCCCCGCCAATCAAGCCCCCGGCCTGTCAAACTTTTTTCAGGAATGCGCAATTAAATCGATTGCCTACCTCCTCCTGCCATTTAAAATGCTCTGTATGATGCAAACTCCTCCGTCGGTTTACCACCGGAAAGTTGCACTGAATCCCCGTTTTTTTTATAAGATACAGGAAAAACAATCCATCAGAGTTAGCCGATGCTTATTCGCAAAATACAGTCATCGGATGACACATAATCCTTCTTTCTACTCTAAATCTATATTTTATATCCCGCAGGATTTTCCTCGATATTTACAATAAACGTAAAACAGCATCGTAAGATCGATACAACTTTTATAAAAAGGTAAAACCTGTCTTATACCTCTCTCAAAATAACAGTCAGACATTCGAAAAATAAGTTCGTTTTCCCAAAAGCAAAAAGCAACTATTAAACTATAAAATTTGATTTTAAATATCACGAACAATTCTACCCGATTCCCTTAAACCCAAAGATACAAACAACAACAAAACAGCTTACAATTTATAAATAATTACACAAATACAATATTATGTGCAAATTATTTTATAAAATAATTTTAATGTTTCATTTTATTTATATATTTGCACAACTAAACATAAAATTATAGTAGTAAAATAAAACAAAAATATTTACGATACTATAAAATACAGTAGTTAGCCTATACCAGGAAAATAAAATACTAACTATTTTGTTTACAACCATCCACTATACAAAGTCGATCTTACATCTCAATATAAAAAAGTTATCTATGATTCATAAAATTTACATAATTGCATTTAGTTGTATTTTGTTTTGTTCATGCCAACCCAATAATAATTCTATGGAAATAGAAAAAGTAGTGAAGGAATGGCTCGGAAAAGAAATCATTTTTCCACAGAACATACCTTGCATATCTATAAACAAAGATACCACTTGTGTTTCTCCCAACTCAACACCTTATAAAATTTTAGTTTATACCGATTCTATAGGATGTATGAGCTGTAAGTTAAAGCTGTATAAGTGGAATGCTCTTATCGATGAAGTTAAAAATGAGATGCAAAGTCTGGTCAATTTTCAATTCTATCTTCACCCCAGAGATGTAAAAAATTTACAATTTTTATTGCGTAGAGACGCTTTTAAATATCCTGCGTATTTAGACGTAACGAATCAACTCGACAAGATTAACAACTTACCCAAAAATGAGAAATTTCAGACTTTCTTATTAGACAAGAACAATAAAGTGGTTGCAATCGGTAATCCGATAAATAATTTTCGAATTTGGGATTTATATAAACAAATAATAAAAGGGAATAAACGTATAAATCTGTCGGACTCCCAGGATACTCCAATGACATCACTGCAGATAGAAAAGCAAACTGTAGAATTGAAGGATTTAGTAGTAAACAAGGATAGTTTTGCAAAATTCACCATAAAAAATGCAGGAAACAAACCACTGATTATTAAAGACATAAACACGACATGCGGTTGTACTGTGCCACAATGGTCGAAACAACCTGTATTACCTAACGACACAACCACAATTACGGTAAAAGTTACTCCTAATAATGAAGGCTTTTTTAGAAAGACTATAACCGTTAATTGTAATATAAAAAAACGAAAGATCGTATTAATAGTGAATGGAATTGCAAAAAGTCAAACTCATAACCGGAAAGGAGGCAAAATATGAGTGAGTAATATTGATATATATAGGCCGTTTGTGCGAAAATAGGATGTAATTGCATCCATAAAGTATAATTAATTAATTTTTTATATCATGAAAAAAAGAATTTTTATTGGAATATTCATTCTGATTGCAGCTGCTGTTTCTATAAATATAAATTTTCAATCTCAAAAGACTGATTTATCTTTATTTAGTTCTGCAAATATTGAGGCTTTAGCAAAGGATGGAGAGAGTAGTTCTAGCAAAGAAAAATGTAATCAAAAAACTGAAGACAAAGCAGATCCAATGAATGGAACACGCTGCTCCGATAGAGATAGAAATAGTAGTGTTCAGGCATATTGGAAAATATATACATGTGTTAAAGGGACTGGTTCGAATTGTAAAGTGGGTACTGTATATACAGGTAATGATTGTAACACTAATTTTGACGGTAGTGAATCAGGTTTGAGAGTCGTTTGTCCTTGATAAATAATAGGGGGTGATTAAAAAGAATGATTCTTATTGTTTTTATTTTAATAGATGACCATAAAATGGGAAATGGAATTTGACTTTTTGTACTTTTTAGTCCTCCCCTAATAATATGATTAACTCATGAAATTATTTTTATTTTTGTTTATTTTACAGATCGTGGTTATTTCCTGTGCAACCAAGCAAAAGGAAACACAAAGCAATCCTAATCTTTGGGTCATCGACTTAGATGACATAAAGACCAAAGAAACGGTTAAAGCATCCGATTTCTTTAAAAATCCCAAAAGTATCATATTAGAGACCAATGAAAAATCTCTTATAGGGAACATTGGACAGATTTATATCGACGATAATCGTATTATCATCTTTGATGATTCTGAAAATTTAAATGTGCTTGTATTTAATTCAGATGGAACATTCTCCCATAAAATAGGTGAATTGGGACGTGGAGCAGGTGAGTATATCAGTATCTCTGATTTTACAGTAGATGATAAAAAGGATGAAATCTATTTATTGGATTCAGAAGATGCTAAAGTAAAAAAGTATAGCTTAAGCACAGGAAAATTTATAAGTTCCATTCCAATCAATAGTAAAAGGGCAAGTATGCATATTCAGTATCAAGACAATAATTTATATGTCGATGCCAATATAAAATCGGATGAGCAGTCTTTACTCTATCAAATAAACCAAGAGACGGGAGAAGAAGTGGCAAGTTGGTTAGATGCCGATAGATATAATGGAGGTTGGATGGAAAGATTTACCATGGGCCATAGTTTCTTTTTATCAAGAAATGCAGATGCGGTGAAATACGCTCAGGTGTTTATGGACACGGTGGTTTCGATACATGATAACATCATTTCTCCGTTTATGGTTGTTAAAAGCGACAAGTGGGTAAAACGGGACGAATTATTGAATGCATACAATAAGTACGGCCTTGAAGCTGATCAAATAATGAAAAAACAAAATAAAAAATATGGAATAATAAATTTGACGGAAACGAATGATGGATTGTTTTTCCAATATACTGATGGACCTATTCGACGTAATGTATATAGTTCAAATAAGGAAACTTATTCATATACAGTTTTAATCGATGATCTTGCTCTTAATGAGGAAAGATTTCCACTGAATTTAAAATGGGTAGATTCCAAGGGTGTATATTCTTATTGTAACCCTTCGTCATATGCTTCGTTTATAGGAGGTACATTGAAAGATGTTATCAATACAAACGTAAGTAATTATAATGAATTAGTTAATTTAGAGGAAGATGCAAATCCTGTTCTATTTTATTATGAATTCAAATAATATACTGTTTTGAGAAATATAAAAACGAATTAAAATATACATTCATATTTCCCATGAACACTGTCTTTATATAAAGGAAAAACTACAGGAAAAAAATCTTGTAGTTTTTCTTTTATGTATAACATTTGAAAAAATGTAATTTTATGGACATCCCTCAAGACTTCTTAAGTCTATTCTATAAGGAAGAAAAAAGATTTCTAATAGATAGTTTGCTTATAAAAAAGACGAAGTTTATCCACAAACTTCGTCTTTATCTTCTCGCTCGTTTCTATCAATGAACCAAGAAATCGTAAAACGGGGAATACAACAAATCGTTCGGGGATAAATACACAAATCCGTGAGTGAAATCGCAAACCATATTGAAACGTTTCAGGAAATTATTCCCTATCACGCCATCCATTTCAGAGCTGCTTTGAACCCCTGAAACAACCGTTGAAAATGCCCCCGGAATGCGTACAAAAGCATAATTTCCTAAACGCACTTCATCGAAATACACATTTTCCAACACCCCGCCGCAGGTATCTGAACTGGTAATACGGGATAGGGCAAAAGGCTGCTGCGTACCCAAAAGTTTGTGCTGCCTGACAAAAGGAGTGTTCAGATCGATCACCCGGTCTGACCCTGTATCGATTTCCAATTTTGTATCGTACTTTTTACCGTTAATGACAAGCCGTACCGGAACTACCGGAACACCCATCACAAATTTCACTTTCAGCTTTATAGCTTGCCGGGAAGGGAGGTAATGATCTGCATCGTACAAATAAATTTTCCGCTTTTTATAATCTATTTCCGTGACTTGCCGACCGATAAAGCTAAGCCCGGCAACTCCGTCCCAAAATTCAGGAGGATAAGGACTGGAAACAAGAGACATATTTTCCAGTACCCGATGCCCCGTTTCAAAACGGTTACAACTGCTTTTAGCCACCCGGTTACTGCCGGTAGCCCCGTTATTATCGACCGTCCCGTCAAAAGTCACAGGATAAGTGGAACGAGGTGAATTTGGATTGATAACCCAATCGGTTGCTCCCGTATCGAAGAGAAAGCGAAGCGGAGAGCTGCCGTTCACCTTACAGTCGATATAAATTCTATGGTCGGCACCCAACTCGAAAGGGATACTGTCAAAAGGCGTATTCTGGGCGTATAGGTTAAACGTGATGAACAGTCCCGACAAAGCAGTGAACAAATTCCGGATATTTATCATAAGTCATTGTTAAAATTATGTTTATACATACTAACCGAATGATACAAAAGTATATTTTTTAATCGCCAATTTACAAATTACGATTCTTTTTATATTTCCCGCCGGAATTTAAGCCTCCGGCTTTTCTTTTTTATATGGATTTGTGCACGTAAGAAGAGTAAAAACAAGAAAAACTTATATATCGTTCGAAGCCTATATCGGTTTCATCGGTAAGCCTCTCCGGCATACCCCGACCGCCTCCCCCAATCTCCCACCTTACCACAGGACACACTTCTCCCGCCCCCAGAGGGGGCATCCGATAAACAACCTTATTTCAAGGCGTACTCCCGAACAAAATAAAACAACCTGCCGGGGAGAAGGCAGGCTATCTTGTACCATTATAATAAAAACAATGTTCTTCGGAAGCAATAAAGAAACAAAAAAAGCAAGCTAAAATACGTTATAGACAAGGGGAAACACCCATTCTCAGAAACATCAGGTGTCCTAATTCATTCCACACGCCGGTCACAACCGATTTTCAAACCTCAGCTACCGGATTCCTCCACCAATTCCCCATAAATCTCCCTGGCTTTTTCCAACTCCGCCTCCGTCACATTCCGGTCGGCTTTCAACCGCTCCAGCATCCGTTTCGCCAACACCGCACATTCCTCGTCCTCCGTATAAAAATAGCAATAGACCAGCAACTTCACATGCAAGGGCGATGCTTCCAGCTCTTCCGCCACTTCGCTCACCGCATCCAGCACCTCCTGCAACATCCCCTCGTCCCGTGTCACCTCATACGCATCCATCAGCGCCACCAGCAGTCCCGCATCCGCCTCGCCGATCCTCATCCGCCCTTCTTCGCACAACTCTTCCAGCCTCCGCTTCACCTCCGCACACTCCTCCTGCCTCTCTTCCCCCACCCGGCAAGCCTGGAACTGCTCAACCCGCAATTCTATTTCGCCTATAAACATATTTGTTTCCTGTCTATTAGATTTTATATTCATATTCATGAAATTTACGAAACACTTTATCGGTAGATTCTACGGTATCTATGATCTTTTTATATTCTGAAATCACATCCTTGATATTGAATTCTTCTTCGGCCTTCTTCCTGCTGTATTTCCCCATCTCCTCTCTTTCCCTGGCTCCGGTATGAACAAATTGCGTAAAAGCTGCAGCCAGACTTTCTATATTTTTCGGAGCGACGAGAAAGCCATTTTTACCATGCTCGACCGTTTCCCGGCATCCCGGAATGTCCGTCGTTATAATAGGTTTTCCCATAGCCAACGCCTCTATCAGCACTCTGGACAATCCCTCGTGATAAGACGGCAAAACAATACAATCCGCCATCTGAATTTTAGTTGCGACCTCAGAACTATAACCCAGATAATGAATAATGCCCCGGCTGCAATCCTGCTCTACTCTTTCTTTTTTAACATGACCGGGATAAGAAAAATCAAAATCGCCTAACAACTGAAACTCCGCATCGGGATATTGTTTTTTTACCGTTGCAGCAGCCTTTACATATTCTTCATACCCTTTGTCGTAAAGCAAACGCCCTATCATTAAAAAAGTCGTATTTTCTTTCTTCGGTAAGGCTTTCGGAACAAATCGATCTAAATCGATCCCTTCCCCTCCCTTCAAAAGAATCATCTTATCAACCGATACCATATTTTTCTCCTTCAACAATTTTTCATTCCCGGTATTTAAGACAAAAACTTTATCCGTAAACTTCAAAGCGAATTTATAAAGCGAGCGGGCAATAAAATTCCCTAATCCTCCACCATTGAATACGTATCCCAATCCGGCGATCATTACAGTTGAAGGAATCCCGCACCATTTGGCCGCAAGCGTCCCATATATATTAGGCTTAATCGTGTAATGAAAAATATAATCCGGTTTTTCTTTTTTATAAATACTTCTTAGAACTTTGAAATACTTCAATTCACTTATAGGGTTTTTACCGGATCTCTCGAGTTGAACAGGAAAGAAATGAACATTGGAAAGTAAAGTTACCGTTTCAATGTTTTTAGGAGCGACCAAAATAACCTTATAACCCGACGAAGCAAGATCATTAATAACTTCTCCCCGAAAATTCAATAATTCACGTAAGCTATTGTCACAAAAAAGAATAGTTTTTGTACCCATAGTTTTCTGAAACAGTTTAAGCGACACAACAAACACAACAAACTAACATACAATATATTAGGTAATAAAAATGATATCGCAAGGATGAGATTGATTTGATAGAGAAATGAAAAACGGGAGAAAAATTTCTCCCGTTTACCCTTATGAAGAAATCGGATAACGTTATTTCTGTTCCTTTTTTAAAAACAGTGAATAGGGGAGGATTTGATACTCCCCGACAAAAACCTCTCCTATTCGGATTATGTAAACATAATAAAAAATGAATGTTTCTATACACAAAAACATTCCTAAAACAAGCAAGACAATTAGAGTTTTACACTTAACAAATTCACTGATTCAAAATCGTCATAATCGTCCATCGATCGTATCTTTATTCAATATTCCTTTCACATCGTAAACGACATGATTCAATTTAAGCATCTTACTCAAATCTATTCCACAAAACTTCTCGTGCGCAACAGCCAAAATCACAGCATCAAATTTATTTTCAGGAAGCTTATTTATAACTTCTATTCCATACTCTCTTTTTACGGCATCGGAATTTGCCCAAGGGTCACAAACTGTCAGTTTTAAATTATATTCATTCAAAGCATGTATAATATCTATAACCTTCGTGTTACGAACATCGGGGCAATTTTCCTTAAAAGTAAATCCTAATATTAGGATATGGGAATCCAACACCTGTATTCCTTTTTTAAGCATCAATTTAACTACCTGATTAGCAACATATTCCCCCATTCCATCATTGGTCCGCCGCCCGGCAAGGATAATTTCCGGATTATAACCGTATCGCTGGGCACACTGGGCAAGATAATAAGGATCCACTCCGATACAATGCCCGCCAACCAATCCCGGCTTAAAAGGTAAGAAATTCCATTTTGTAGAAGCGGCACTCAACACCTCCTGTGTATCGATTCCCATCTTCGTAAAAATCTTCGACAATTCATTCACAAAAGCGATATTAATATCCCGCTGCGAATTTTCAATTACTTTGGCCGCTTCCGCCACTTTAATAGAAGGAGCCAAATGCGTACCTGCCGTTATAACCGAAGCATAAACTTCGTCAACGATCTTTCCGATTTCAGGAGTAGAACCCGAAGTAACTTTTTTTATTTTTTCTACCGTATGCAATTTATCACCCGGATTAATTCGTTCCGGCGAATATCCGGCATAAAAATCACAATTAAATTTTAAACCGGATGTTTTCTCCACCACAGGAATACATTCATCTTCCGTTACCCCCGGATATACCGTAGATTCATAAACGACAATGTCACCGGATTTTATCACTTTCCCGACAGTTGTGCTGGCTGCATACAAAGGGGATAAATCCGGATTGTTATTTTGATCCACCGGAGTAGGTACTGCCACAACATAAAAATTACACTCCCGAATTTCCTCAAGATCGGAGGTACAATAAAAACCATTTTGAATGGCTTCCTGCAACAAATCGTCCGCCACTTCAAGCGTCGCGTCATGTCCTCCCATCAATGCTTTTACTCTGCCACTATTCATGTCATACCCGACAGTTGTATATTTAGTTGAAAACAAACGGGCCAAAGGAAGCCCTACGTAACCAAGTCCGATTACGGCAATTTTTATTTCGATATTCATACTTTATATTTGAAAGTAAATTAGACAGTTCTATTGATATAATTTTCAGCTCCATTCATTGAAATGATTTTAGCTGGAATACCTCCTACACAAGCATCATTAGGAATATCATGCGTCACAACAGCATTTGCTCCTATAGCAACATTATTACCAATGACGACCTTACCTATTATTTTAGCACCTGGTCCTATATAAACTTGATTACCAATAATTGCTGCACCTATTCTTTTCCCTCTATTTGCTTGCCCAATGGTCACGCCATGTGATATATTGACATTATCACCGATAATTGCAGCTTCATTAATCACAATCGTTCCATAGTGTCCTATATAGAAACCTTTACCTATTTTTGTATTCCGTGGAATTTGAATACCATAATGGCGTTGCATTAATGTCAATTTTATTTTCAATAAAACATCAAAAATAAAAAATGCTTTATGGGAACCAGTATATTGTAACAAACGCCATACACACATATACTTAAACCCAGGAACTAATAAAATTGATTTAAAAAATTTCCCTCCACCCGTATATCTATATAAATCTCCCTTTATTAGATCCTTAACCTCTTTAAAAGTCATATCAGATTATCTTAAATTATCCCAATACCATCTTATAACTTCCTTCAAACCGTCCCGCATGGAATACTGCGGATCATAATGAAGTAAGCTTTTAGCTTTATCGATACAAGCCAGAGAATGAGGAATATCTCCTACACGGTTAGGCCCATGCAATATTTCTACTTTAGCTATTTCAGGATCAAATTCACTCAAAAATTCCTTTAAATAATTCACTAACTGATTTAAAGTAGCCCGTTCCCCAAAAGCCGTATTGTAAATCTGATTAACGGCTTTCGGATTATCGGTCGTCATCGCCAATAAGTTCATCTGGATAACATTGTCGATATAAGTGAAATCCCGGCTATATTCTCCATCTCCATTGATCACCGGGCTCTCATGTTTTATTAATTTATCGACAAACAGAGGAATGACAGCCGCATACGCCCCAAATGGATCCTGACGCCTGCCGAATACATTAAAATAACGCAGTCCGACGTATTCCATACCGTATGTTCGGGCAAATACATCGGCATATAATTCGTTTACATATTTCGTAACAGCATAAGGAGATAACGGACGGCCTATTACTTCCTCTATTTTGGGTAATTCTTTCATTTATCATGCTTTTTACTTCATACAAAGATATATTGATTATTGAAAATAGACTATCTTTCCTTTTTTTAATTATAATTTCGATGCCACGAGCATATTCAAAAAACCGCCGATATTCACATCATTCGTCGTCACCGGGTCATTGACACTCCGGGGAACAGATCCCAACGCCGCTTCATTCAGTACATATTCCATTCCTTCCACCGCTTTACGGCAATCTTCAAGTTTACGTATATCACCTACCACCAAACGAAAACGATTCGGATATTTTTCCAATAACGGCAGTATATTTTATATTTTTCCCGTAATAAAATTATCTAAACAATGCACTTCATTTCCCTGCTGCAATAAAGCTTCACACAGATTAGAGCCAATAAATCCGGCTCCTCCCGTAATTAATATTTTTCGCATAACCAACTTGCTAAGAATAATTATTTTAATGATTTACAGACAAATAATAATCATATACATTTTCGATACAAAACTTTTATATGATGTATCATAAAAACTGGAATACAGGAGATTAATTGTTTTATGCTTTGCTTTAAACGACAAGCATAAGGAAAACTTTTCCTATACTTCCGAACCACATACTTTAAAGCAATTCCATTTTTCAATTCCTCAAACGCTTGTTCGCGTTGTTTCCAATAAGCATAATTATGGTTACTTTGAAAAGCCATACATTCAGCAATAGATTCTTCTGCAATCTGACGGATATTTCCATGAGAAACAAGATCTTGGAATATCTCTTTGCCTTTATCGGATAATAATAAACAAGCGGAAACACCATCTTCTCTATTCTGATATTTCTTTCCCCAAAAATCACCTAAACGTATATCGGCAGAAGAATACCGGCTTCTCAACTTACAAGTAAAACAAGGTTTATTCAGTAATATATTGTCAAAAAAGATCCGATAAAAGAAATTTCGCTCAGCTGTCAGATAATATATTTTTTCAGGGATACCTATCTCTAGGGTAAAATTATGCCATCCTCTTTTTTTACTCCTGAAAACGACATTTTGAAGGGAAGGGTATTTGCTGCGATAGCGGTCCCACACCCAATAAGAAGGTACTCCGTGGCAAAACAAATCGACTGTCAAAATTTCATTTTTCACCCGCTGGACAGTGAGCGTTTTTTTGAAACCGGCAATCTGGCAAGGAGTACCGAAAACAACATATTTTCGATGCGGATTTTCTACAGCATCCTTCAATATGGATTGAAAAGCATCTTGGCTATCGGCCTGCAAATATTTAGATCCCTTCAACAATTCAAGCCCTTCATTGGAATCGGCGAGCACGGTTTTTGCCCGATGGGTGCTGTAATCATAAACCACCCCGACAACGATATACCCATCGGCTAAACAATAACGGGCTATTTCATAAGCAAGCCCTCCTGAAGTACAAGACTGTACGATATCAGGCCGCACACTCTGAGCCGCATAAAGAGTACCTTGCTTAAATTCTATTCCTAAATCTTCATCCAAAGCAAATTTATAACATACCTTCCGGCAACGTCCACAATGAATACATTTATTTTCTTCTACAAAAGCTTCATAAAATCCTTCATCATTTAACCGATACTGTAAAGCATCGGCGGGACAAACGGCCAGACAGGCAGCACAACCTGTACAATAACGAGAGGTTGCGTCCGAAATATTATTTAATTGTTCTGACATCGCTGAAGAGCATTTTCCAAATAAGCATATCCTTCTTGCCGAAGCTTCGAAACATGCCCGTTTATAACTTGATAATCCTGAAATCTCACGAAAATAGTATTCAATTCCACCAGTGAAAAATCGTTGATTCTTCTATCTGATATTCCCAAACGCCTAATTAAATCTACTAATTTATTCGAATTTACCTTACTTCTGACATATACAGCCATCGGTCTCTCTGTAATAACCGAAACAATCGTTCCATGAAAAGTGTCTGTTACAATCAGCTCCGCTCGCCTAAACAATTCAACCCATTGCAACGCATCACATGTAATATTCCGGTCGCACCACCGATGGTAACATCCGGGAGATACAATCAGCAAGCCCCGTTCTTTAGCAAATGCTTTTAATACCCTGATCTCCTTTTCATCCACAAAATGACGGTCATATCCATAGACTACCATATATTTTTGCGAAGGGACTTTTACATCTATTTTCATTAGAGAAAAATCATATAACAAAACAGGGTCGCATACAATCTCCGGCCACTGACCCGTCAGCCCTTCCACCAAGGCGGCGGTCGCCTTATCCCTTACCGAAAGGAAGCGGAAACTTTTTAAACCCGATGCCATCAGGTGTTCGAAATGAAACGCTTTAACCCGTTCCATATCCGTTTGTCCCGCAGAAGGTGCATAGGCAATTAAATTTTGCGTATGTACCCCATGCCCGAACATCATCATATTTATTCCTATTTCCAAGCTGAAAACCTCATCAGCTCCCACAATAGCGGCATCTATCTCTGCCAGGCAATAACTTTCAAACTGAAAGGTCGTCTGCCTGAATTTTTTGTTGGTCAGGTATTTTTTTACATTATGCCACGTTAATCCCAAACCTTTCCGAAACAGGAAATTTTTTAATATATAAGGAATAGATTTTACCGAAATCTGATTACGACGTTCCAAAGCCGGGTCAAAATCATAATTTTTACGATAAGTCAAAACAACAGGAGTATGTCCCATTTCCTTTAATTTCATATACAGTGCATACAACTGTAACTGAGCTCCCTGGTTATTAACGTCATAATGAGTAAGAATCCCTATTTTCATAACTATTGGCTTAAGCTCTTGTATTTCTGTAAATAAAAATTTTGAAGCCATTCCACAGCAGTTTCTGCATCATAGCCCGATTTTACAATTTGCTCGTAAGTATCTATTCTTTCGTAACCGGCAGCACATCTCAATATCCGGTCAGCCCAATATTCCGCAGGCTTAGACAAAGGAATATATTCTATCAATCCAGCCAGATTGACTTCCTCTGTTACAGCGCCCGCCGATGAGAAGCACCTTAAACCAGCAGCCTGCGCTTCTATCAACACTAAAGGCAAACCTTCATAATTCGAGGGAAACAAAAAGATGTCCATCGCTTGCATATAATTATAAACATCCGGCACATTACCCGTCAATATAACAGAATCCTTCAAATCCAAAGCAAGAATCTTTTTTTCTATTTCATGCCTCAATCCCCCATCTCCCACCAATAACAATTTAGCTAAAGGATTCTTATCATGTATGGCCCGAAATACATCCAATATAAAAGTATGATTTTTTTGAGGGAAAAAACGTCCTACATGACCTACAACAAAATTTTCGTCCAGATTCATTTTTACGCGCATTTCTTTCCTAACTTCCTTATTTTCCAAATACCAAGAAGAATGTATCGCGTTATTTAAAATCATCACTTCATGGCTATCACAAAATTTTTTCCCATACAACCAGACAGCAGCATCCCTACCACAAGAAAAATAATCGGTAGCCACGCCCTTTAAGAAAGGCTTTAAAAAATCCCGGATATACCCATTAATACCTTGTTCCGATTTTGCAATATGGGAATGGCAGATTCTTACCGGCACATGGTTTATCTTTGCAATCCAAAGCGGAAAAGTACTTTTTGAAGAAGTATGAGAATGAACGATTTTATATTCCGGATGATTTTTAAAAAAACGATGAATGGCGAACAAATATTTCCAGGGGGTAAATTTGGTTAACAAAGGCAAACGGTAGATACGGCCTCCCAATTCTAATATTTCATCCTCATAAGCACCTTTTTTATCGGAAGTCAAAAGAAAATCGAATTGCAACTGATTACGATCTATACAACGGTAATAATTCATAAGCATGGTTTCTGCTCCACCTTGTGCCATTCCATGCAAAATGTGTAATACTCTTACGGGTTCTGAAAACATAGTCAATATTTTATTAAAAGCGTTATCAAGCAAAAATTTCCATATATTGGGAAACAAACTTTTCTCCAGAAAATCTTTGTACCGCAATCCGACGGCTATATTGCCCCATTTCTATTTTTTTTTCCTGAGAACATTCACAAAAACGAATAATACTGTCGGCTATTTTTTCTACTTCATCGGGAGGAAACAAATAGCCGTTTTTTCCCTCTTCCACCAATCTTGGATTATCTCCGACCCGGCTGCAAAGGACAGGTAATCCACAAGACATCGCCTCGCAAATCACATTGGGAAAGCCTTCATATAGAGAAGGCAAACAAAATACATCGGCCTTCCGGTATTCATCCCGGATTTGTCCGGATGCCGGTTTAAAATTAAAAATATCCGTCATGTCTAAACGTCCCCGCTCCGTAAGGCAGGCTTTAAAATATTCAGGAGTTTTCTGGGACGGTGTTCCAAACCAATCTACCCGTACGGAGTATCCGCGCTCGACGACAAGTTTAACAGCTTGCATAAAAAGCATTACATTTTTTTCACTCCCGATCCGGGCAACACATAAAATACGAATCGTCGGAGAAGTAGCTTTCCCAGCCTGTACCGGGGAAAAATAATCGGTATCGACAAAATTCGTAACCGTATGAATTTTATTTTTTAATACGGGGAAAAACTTACCGATTAATTCACTTTCTGCATAGCTATTAGGAACAATGGCATCGCTCCAGCGATATAAAAAAAATTTTATCCTCCGTTTCCAATTCAGAAACTCTGTAATACTCCGTTCCGATACAATCAAGCGAAATTTTAATCCTGCAATACGCAATAAACATCCGAGCATTGTCGCCCCGTCCAAATAAGCGATTAAAACATCCGGCTTATACACTTTCACCAGTTGAAAAACCTTCCAAAATTTGGAAAACTTAGTCGTTATTCCAGCCAAATATTCCGATTCAACTCCGCGCTCTTCCAAAAACGGTTTAAAAAAATGAACATCATGATAATACACCACTTTGACTACATTTCCTTTCGCTTTTAACAAATCTGCAAGGCCAACCAATTGACGTTGTGCACCTCCAGAGCCTAAACTGTCGATAAGGCATAATATTCTCATAAACAAAATATCAAAATTATTCCCACATGAAAAGAAAAGGGAGAATTCCACTGGTGTCTTTTCCTAAAACAATTAACACGAAATAGCAAAATACCAAACCACAAAGAGTTAAAATGCCAAAAACTTTTAAATCTTTTATTTTTACACAGGATAAAGCGTTAGGAATAAAAATCAACATACTGACACTAAAATACATCACGATCCTGGCAAAGAGTCCAAAATGTAAAGCCATGAACTGAAAACAGCAGGCAAGTATCATCATATGATTAAACACACTTTTCTTCTGTGCCTCTTCCTTATTGGTTTTCCACAATAATAATCCGGTACAGGTAATCGTCGTCAACAACAGCAACATGTTGTATCCTGTTCCTCCCGTCATCTGCCCTTCGTAAAGACTGTAATATTTCTCAATAACAACCAGGATAAAGAACCGTCCGATCAACTGGGACAATACAAAAGCGATGGCCAGCATACTTATAAAGTAGCCCCAGGTTACTTTAAATTTAGAAATAGGGTATAAAATAAGAAATATGATTGCTGTATAATGAAATAAAATTGCAATAAAGACGACACCGAAAAATTTGATAAACGATCTTTTCTCGACATATTGGATACTCCACAAAGTCAGAGTAATTGCGATAGCCTGTCGAAGCATGGATAAAGATATGGTATAAAATCCCATACCCACAAAAAGGAACAAACTCAACCAGGGTATTCGTGAATTTTTATAAATAAAAATAGTGAATCCGCTTACAACGATACCACTTGTCGCTACAAGTAATAATCTTTCATCGGTCGAAAAAACAGATAAGATCTTATTCAGCAAAGTATAACCGGGTTCAAGACGTCCCACGAATATTTCATCCCAACCTACACTTTCCAGCCGGATATAATTAGGTATATAAGCAGCTAAATCTCCACCTACCGATGTACTTCTCAAAGCTGCTGTCAGAAACAATTGTATTCCGATAATTATACATAATACTTTCCCTTGCTTATTACGAAAGACAGGAATACCCCTTATCAATAATGAAAATAATAATATCAATACTAAATTCAGTATATATACTGCCATACGTAATATTTGCCTTAATTTTAATTTACAGGAAAGTCATGTTTTTTTCCAATGCGTTCACATATAAAATGTATAAATTCTATTTGTGGACAAAATACTTATCCTCCAAAGAAAGAAGTAATTTCTTTTTCTCCTTAGGAGACAAGGATTTCGATTTGACATTATAGGGTAATATTTTTTCTAAAAAACTATTTACATCTCCTATTATTCTTGCAGGATTTCCTCCAACAATCACATTTTCCGGCACGGATTTCGTTACAATCGAACCTGCTGCGACAATAGATCCATCCCCAATGGTAACCCCCGGAAGAATTTGAGCCCCTGTCCCGATATAAACGTAATCGCCAATTACAATTTTCCCGAAAAAATCGAGATCAGTATATTTTCTTCTCAATACTTGAGCTCCCCCGTGTGTATGAAAATAAACTCCATGTGTTATCTGGCAATGATTTCCAATAGTTATCAAATAGGGTTCCGAACCAAAATTTTTGGTATTAATCCAATTCCCTTTTCCTAAGTTCACCCCCACCAAAGATGCATATTTATGTCCCGGCATCAGCCTACGTCCCAAACCGAACAATAATCTCTTTATCATTTTTTCCTTTTCAATATTTCAGAAAACAAACATTCCCATCGATCTACAATCGATTCAGATTTATACCGCTTTACTTTCTGAAGAGCTTCGGTAGCTAATTTCAGCCTTAGATTTTCATCTTCGATCAATAAAGAAATCGCTTCTACCATTTCTTTTTCGTCTTGATCCGCTACCAAAAATCCATCCTGATTATGAGTTATAATTTCCCTCGGTCCAGCCATGCAATCAAAACTCACGCAAGCACATCCTTGCGACATGGCCTCGAGTAATACCATTCCAAATCCTTCATATCTGGAAGTTAAAATAAAAATAGGACTTTGTTGCATCAATCTATCGACATCGCTCCTAAATCCCAGGAAACGAACTGAATCGGTCACCCCCCACTTTACCGTCAAGGCTTTCAACTTATCCAAGCTTTCTTCTGTCCCTGTCCCGGCTATATCCAACTTCCAGTCGCTATACCGATCGGCAACTAAGCTCCATATCTTTATGAGTGTGTCGAATCCCTTCACTTTCCACACATCCAGTCGCCCTACGGCAAGTATGGTTTTATTTTTATCAGGAACAGAAGGCAACGGCGAAAAAGTCAGGGGATTGGGCATCACGACCTTCCGCGGTAAACTCTTTCCTATCAAATCATAATCGTACTGGGTCAACACCGTAACTTTGGCTGCCAGTTTATTTATATACCACCTTTCAAAATCAAATTTACGGGAAACTTTTCTGGCAAACGTGGTGTGTTCTGATTGAATCACGGGGATCGATAAACCGGCTACAGCCAAACAAACGTTATGCATAAACGAAATAATAATATCCGGCTTCACCTGCCGCGCGATAGACCGCATCGAATAATATAATTTGAATGTCCGGCTTATTTTCGGTAATTTCTCATAATTCTCCGGATACAGAGAAAGAATATTTACCTTTTCATCAAGCTTATAGACAAAAGTCTGTTTCGTATTAGTAGTAAGATAAATTTCATGCCCTCTCTTCACTAATTCATTACACAATATAGCCATGACCCTCTCCGCACCTCCTCCACTCAAACTCGAAATATAAAATAATAATCTCATTTTTTTCAAATATGTAAAATTTCACGAAGAGTATCTATAAAATGACCAAATATAGGATTCCTATATCCACGCCCATCTACAACGGCTATATTTTCCTGTACGCTAAAAGTATGCATTCCCAGATGATAACGCCAAGACTTCGGGTAATGACGTTTCAGTTCCTGAAAAGAAAACATTCCATCCTGAAAAAAAACTTCCTGAAATACAATGCCGCGCCCATATGCACCGTTGCAATCCTGAGCCGGACGAATGAAACGATTCCCTATTTTAAATATCTCCCCAGCATTACGGGCAGTATTGTCTTGAAAGGTCACGGATTGTTTCAACCTATAATCCCCGTCCCATTCGTGCGCGCTATAAATATTTAAAATATTTTTATTGGGTTCCGGCATACGGGTAGAGAACAAATAAGGAGAACCGAATAAAGTGGTTATTGTTGCATCGGTCAACGGTTCGCCACTTAACACTTTTAAAACTTCAACGGTTTCGCTATCACAGTCATATCGGTATAGCACCAATTGCTGGCTTCGTGAACTTTCCGGATAAATATACACCTCGTTATTAGCCCGGAAAATAACAGGAAAAGAAAGATGCGTATCCAATTCAAGAATAGGGATACATTTTTTCAACGTGTAAGAATTCTTATCTATAACGAGCTTGGAAATACGTCCTCGGTCGATAGGATCATAAAATTCCTCAACCAACACCTCTATCTCCGAATCGGTAACCGATAAAATAAAAGGATCGGCGAACCAACGGTCTTTATAAGCATGTTTTAGCCAATAAATCTTCCCTAAAGGTTCTTTCCAAATTAAATTTTCATCAAAATCAATAAAGCCAATGTTCCAGCGACCTTTCAAGTATCCTGATACATTTTTCTTTATTTTGTACATAAAAATATCTTTTACCACCCATAACCAAGGCTTAATATCTTTTTTATTAAATAAAAGAAAACCCTGCGAACGTCTTACGTCTTTCAACCAAGCCCCAAACGACAAATCACCTTTTAAGACATTCGTGATAAAATCTATCGTTTCAGGCATGACGTAAATGGGTTTACTTATAGCCAACGGTTCGTTTTCTATATCTCCCCCCGCATGTCCAAGAGTCCATATATAAGGTAAATTACAACCGGCGGCAGTAACAGAATATGCATTTCCATCATTTCTGAAGTTTATTTCCATAAAATATGTCTCTCCGGAACGACTCCTTAGAAATTCCACACTAAACAGACCGGAATATCCCGTCCGCTTAATAAAGTTCTTCGTAAACGTTAGGTCGAAATCAAATTGTTCGCACGGTATATAGCTCAAAAAACCTGTATTAGAAATTTTCGAAGCTCTAATAATTTTCGATATTCCCGGAATGACGACTTGTTCTCCCCCATTTAAAGAACATCCTATCAGTTGGAATTCAAATTCTTTATCTATATATTCCTGAATCTGAACATATTTACTGTGAATTTTTTGTAAAGAATCTATCAGCTCGTCTGATGTCTGGCATATATAAATATCGGCCTTCGATCCTTCAATACTGCATAAGGGTTTTGTAATACAAGGATATTTTATGTCTTCAGGAATATTATCTCCAATTTTCAAACTCCAGGTCGAAGGAGTAAGCATTCCGCACTCTTCCGCCAAAAGACGCATTGTTTCTTTGTTCATTAATTCATTTATTCTCCCTTGCTGACCGGCATTGGGAAAATAAAAGTATTTTTTCAGAACTTCGTAGTTCGAATCCACGACGCTTGAAGCACCGTCACTGCAACAAATAATAACAGGTTTTACTTTTTCATGCGCAAACTGCTTGATAAGCAATTCTATTCCATCTTCTTCCCGGTCGATAATCCAGCTTTTCGTTATATAACGGCTTTTACCAACGAAACTTTTGCAGCCACCATGTATAAGAGCATAAACTTTTATTCCTCTCTTTCCTAAACTCCGTATTACTCCTAATGTATTATGATGATTTCCACCAAAAACGATTACTTTGTTTTCAAATAAATATCCCATGAAATCAAATTCTAACTTTATCTTGTATCTTCAAGAGATGCGCCTCTCGTTTTCTACTTTCAAGCAAAATAATATCTACCTGTTCTTTTCAAATCTTTCCGCTATATTATAAGAAACTAAAATTTATCGTTACATGCTAATTCAAAAAAAAGATTATATATCTGTTCCACTTGCTTTCGGAGGTCATACCTGTCTTTATATTTCTGAGAAATAAACTCTAATTCAGACATTTCGGGGGGAGCAGACAACACGGAAGCCATCTTTCTGCCCAAAACTTCATAATCGTAGGGAGGATCATAATAAAACAACAACTCCATCGTCGAATCGGGTAAAGCTTCGCAGCGAGAAGATACCACAGGGCATTTACAAATTCCGGCTTCAATGGGTGTTAAACCAAATCCTTCGTGTAAAGAAGCCGTAACAAATAAAGAAGCATGAATATACAAATATTTCAATTCCGAATCCTGAAGATTAGACATTTGAATAATTCTATCTTCCAATTTTACTTGCTTTATATAAGGTAACAATTCGTTCTGCCAATACGGCGTGGGCTTGCCAACGATAACTAACTTATGCTCAATATTTGATTTTATAAAATTAAAAGCCTTTAATACAGTTAAAATATTTTTATACTCAAACAATGTATTTACATAAAGAATATATTTTAATTCAGCGGGCATCGCTAAAGGTTTTTGTTCCTTCGACGACATAACCACTCCATTATATATCGTTTTAACTTTTTCCGGTTTTATCGACCTGTAAATCTTTAATATAGATTGTCTGGTATATTCTGAAATAGCTATTATTCTTGTAGAATTTTTCGTCTGCCACTTATAATACAACTTACTGACAAACCTTTGAAATTTAGTATTTTCCTGATCCGTTAAAGATTTTAAATCATGAATAATGAGCACTTTATTCATCTTAAAACGAAATATTGAATACAAGCACAGATCCCCTATAATCAAAATTCCATTACACCCCGAACAATTTACAACCTTACGGTAGTAATTCCAGGCATACAATAATTTAAAATATTTTATTTTCACCCAAAAATTATCAGGAACAGAATAAACGATATACTCAAACTCGGGAAATTTTTTTTCACACAACTCCTTCAATTCCGGAGTTATCAATAAGACAATCTCCTTAAAACGTCCAGTTTGACGAAAAGTATCTATAATCCTAAAAGCATATATCGATAAACTGGAATATATATTATTTGGTCTTACATAAACTAAATCGATCAATATTTTCATAAACGAATTTATCTACATATAAAATTCATAAAACGAGCTGTAAAATTTTTCATACCTGAACAAAAACAATAAAGCAGTACCCCACTTAATATGAAATAAAATCCCACCGTAAGACAGGCATATATACCTAACATTAAAAAAGAATCCGATATATTTATAGTGATATATCCCGCAACTTTCAAACTAATAAAAAACGCTATCCCTCCCCACAAAAAATGTTTTGCATACATTAAAAAATACCTTGTAACAGATAATTTAAAACCCCAACGAAACAGGAAATAGGGTTTCCAAGAAAAGATTATCAGCAACAAACTAATCAGTACTCCGGATAAAATTCCGGGTAATCCCCAAAAATATCCTAATCCCAGAGAACAACCTAAATTTAAAGCCGCTTCCGTAAGTGTCGCCCATATATCTTGAAACAATCCATACGCACTGATAAAGGAATCTACCACAGTACGAATCAGATTAATATACATAATCGCAATGATCAATATAAACGACAGATTATCTAACAAATACTGCTGTCCAATCCATAAAGTAATAAAAGAAGGCGTAAGCAGGTAAACGGCAAAACAAATCGTACTCACAAACCAGAACCGGGAAGAAAACAATTCATCAAAAACTTTTATTACCCTTTTCCTGTCTCCTTCTGCAACTAAGTTACCAATACCCGCATTTATACTATTAAAAAGTGCCGACAATAACAACGTTACTCCGGCAACAATCAACATATAGTTACCATAAAAAGCAACAAGGGTCAAAGAAGTATACGCATAAATAATCAGCGGACTCGTCTGGGTTAAAACAAAACCTCCGATTTTATGAAAAAATATCTGCTTCGTTTTAGATAAAATTATAGGATATTTTTGTTTTAAAATTTTCCCTTCGCCCGGACTGCTTTTTAGCCAAGGGTATTCCTTTTTCAACAACCAGTTTAGAACAACCACCGTGATTACAGCCATTATAAATTCCAACACAAGCCACCAAAGGTAACCATTGAATAAAAAAACCATTGCTGCAATTTGTAGTAAAACCTTTATGATTTTAAATCCTTGAAGATTAATGGTAACTTTATATTCCTTTTGATCTGCTGTCAATACAATCTGGCGATAGTTCCACAGATAGCTGAATAAAGAACTGCATAATAAAACAACAAATGTCGCATAGGCATACCATAAGGGAATTTCCGCTTTCTCAAAAATCCAGGGAAAGAAAAACATAAATACAACAGCCGCTGCAAATACAATATAAGCTATCTTTCTATATAAATATCCTTGAACAGAAACGATTTCATTGATAGTTTGAGTATTTTTTTCAAAAATAGGACGATATAAAGCATAAGAAATAGCCGATCCGATACCTAACTCGGCCAAATTCAAAAAACCGAGTAAATTTTGAGCTGTCGTATTCAATCCCAACACCTCCGCCCCCAAATACTCTAAAAATATTTTTCGAGAAAAAAAACTTAGAACGAGGTTTATAAAATAAAATAACAATGCAATTTTTGCATTTTGAATACTTTTCGACGTCCTTGTTTCTTTATTCATTATAAATTAAAAAACTCTAAATACAATTATTATTAGGCGCTGCCGGGAGAATCGAACTCCCGCTCCCAGAAACCACTGCAGCGACGTTGCCTTCGGGGGTTTCCCCACCGGACACAGAAAGTCCAGTTCACATTCGGTCTGTTACCCTATATGTGTAGCAACCCACGGCGACGCCACCGGGAGACTCTTTTACGTCCCAGGCACTGAAGGAACTTCGGATGCCATGCCTCGGAGACTGTGAGTAAGCGACGCAAAATGAATGTAATAAAACCATGAATAATCAAGTAGTTAAACTAAAACTAAGAAAGGATACAAGAAAATAAGATTGTTATAAAACGATTAACAATAAATGCAATCAACCAGAAAAAACGAACGTTTTTATTCCTCGTTTTTTCTTTTTTATTCCTTAATTTACATCTTTTCTTAATTATTTAACAATCATCTTTTTATATTTCCTCCTACTTTACATTATTCTATTCTTATTGCACCAAAATTAAACGTTCGTTTTTTTATGGATAAAACTTACCAATTAATCCCCTAAGCGATAATTAAGGCAAAGATATGATTTATTTTTAAAGACACGAACCAATACCCGGATTTTATAAAAAGAAAAACTTTAAACTCACGTTGTTTTCATGCATTTTAAGGTTTATGAATCGGGATTTCCGGAAAAATAAAATGTCCTTTTTTCAAATATATTTTTTATAAACCCGAACTTAAAATTATATTTACAAAATAGCAAAAGATTACAAATACAATTGCGAAGTTTGCTTAAAACAGGAATTTTCATACCCTCGGAATTTCATTCCATTCCAAGCAATGATATTTTTTACGTTTCAATGCTGATCTATTGTTTAAAACCATTCAAATCAGACCATTACGACAAGAACATTCCCTATCGGATTTCCCTGTCAATTATTAGGATTTCTACCGGATGAAGGACGTTTTTTTAAAGCCAGTTTTTTAAGCCCTATTTTTGCAAAAAGAGTTATTTCTTTTTACACATGATGTTGAGGATCGTTTTATCGGTTTGCTCCATGCCGGCCGTACCGATCAATCCGACGTTACGGATCGTTTTTTCAATATCGTCCTCGATGATTCCGTCGTTTTGGGTTTTGATTCCGTTCATCGACAGCAATGCCGCCTGTACTGCGGCAGATACGCCGGAATATACTTTCAGGGCACAGCCTTGTTTCGCTCCGTCGCACATCATTCCGGTAAGGTTGGAACACATGGTTTTTATGGTATTCACCATTTGCTCGTAAGTTCCTCCCATCAGATAGGTGATTGCCGAAGCGGATCCCGTTCCCGCAATCAGTATTCCGCAAAGAGCAGACAGATGCCCCATGTAATAATGGATATGGGCGGCGATCAGGTTACTCAATGCGAGTGCACGCGTCAGTTGTTCGCGCGAAGAGCCGAAGCGTTCTGCCGCGACCACGACAGGCAAATATACCGTGATTCCCTGGTTACCGCTACCGGAATTGGTCATGACCGGTTTTTCGCATCCGTCCATACGGGCATCCGAAGCGGCTGTGGCCCGGATCAGTACATTGTTCAGAAAATCATCTTCCAGCAATCCTTTGTCGATGTTTTCTTTCAGGGTTTTACCGATTTGCAGCCCATAGGCACTTTTCAATCCTTCTTCCGATATGGCTTTATTCATTTCCGCTCCCTGAAGCACGAATTCGATTTTCCCGACATCCACCTGGTGTATAAATTCCCAGATACGCGCAACACTCAGTTCCGGACGATTCTTTTTTTCAGCCGTCAGGGGCCGGTAATCCTTTTTAAACAGGGTTTCTCCGTTTTTTTCCACCAGCACGATGTTCGTATGGGTGTGCACGATAACCGTTCTCACCACATCCCCGCCTTTCGTGCAGATCGCCTCTGCATAAAGCTTGTCGGGCGCATTTTCGTCGAGGCAGATTTCTACTGCATCCTTTTCCAGCAATTCTTTCGACAGCGACAAATTGCAACCTTCGGAAACTTTTTTCAGCACCTCCAGCCCGTATTCCGTCTTTCCGCACACAGCTCCCAAAGCGGCGGCGATAGGCAATCCGGTCATCCCCGTCCCGGGAATCCCCACGCCCATCCCGTTCTTATAGATATTCCCGCTCACCAACACTTTAATGCGGTCCGGAACGCCACCCAGCACTTCACGGCATTTTGCACAAGCCAGGGCACAGGCAACAGGCTCTGTACACCCAAGAGCAGGAATGGTTTCCTGCTTCAGTATTTCAATGATTTGTTGTTCAGTAGCCTGACCCATATAGAGCTAATTTCATATTCAACATAAATTGAGGCAAATTTATCGGTTTTTACTTTACTCTCTCGAGAAGAGAGCACAGATTAACACTTTTTTAATATTAAAAAGATACCGGGCTTATATTCAATCGCTTCCTAATTTTTGGTTCTCTCTTTTCATCTTTTCATGAAAATCCGTATCTTCGCAAAAATTTCCGGCACAACCGGACTTGTTTATTTTACAGGCTTATGGTTAAATATATCCTTATCGTCTTTTTGTTTGCCGGGAAATTATACGCAGCCCCGCAACAGGATTCTACGTCCACCGAGGTGTGTTACGACATTTTTCAGGAACTGAAAGAGCCCGGAGCAAACGGAGGCAGCGTCCATCTGGCCTGTTCCCCGGCTATCGATAACCTGCTGCATCTGCATATCAATCAAAACAAGAGGAACAAATCGTTTTCCGGTTACCGGATCCAAATATTCTCCACCAGTTCTTACGGGAGCAATATGGAAAAACTAAAACAGATGCGGGACGACTTCGAAAAGGCGTTCCAGGATATTCCCGCCTATCTGAAATATATCGACCCCGACTTTAAAATCCGGGTGGGGAATTTCCGCACGAAACTGGAAAGTATCCCTGCCTTGCACCGGGTTAGAAAATTATATTCCACGAGCTACCCCGTAAAGACCGAGATCACGCTGGACGAAATGAAACGAATCCCGATGCAGGACATTCCGGTGGAAGAGCCGGAAACAACAGAGTAATCCCCCGTTCAAAAATTCAGGGAAGACTATTCTTTCGCCCGGAGCCTGCGGATAACGGTTTCGATTTCCGCCATTTCCGCCGTATTTTTTCCCAAAAGCCTCTGCCATTTTTCACTCCCGGCATCAGCCGGACGGTGCGACAAAGTTTTGTTCACTTTATCGATCCGCGCCATCAGTCCGAGTGCATCTTTCCCGATATACGTATCCCGGAAACGCTCCCAAATATACTCCACCGCCACAGGCGACACATGCAACATATCTTCTGCATAAAAACGGTAGTCCCGCAATTCGTCCATCACGATCTCGTAAGAAGGAAAATAGTACACATTTTCCAAATCGCGCACCAAACGATCGATTGCCAGGAGCAATACCGATTTACTTAACTGATTACCGTGTGCTCCGTCTTTCCAATGCCGGATAGGGCTGACCGTGAAGAGAATCCGGAGGGCAGGATTGATTTCCCGCAAGCGCCGGATCAACAAGATGTATGCCGCCGCGATTTCTTCCGGTTCAAGCCGGAAGCGCTCAAATTCCGAAGCGGGTAATTTATGACAGTTCGACACAATTCCGCCGTCACGCTTGTACCGGAACACCCAGGCCGTACCGAATGTAATCACCAGCATATCTGTCGTTTTCAGCCTGTCCGCCGCCTTTGCCAGCCGTTCATTGATCCGGTGGAGACAAGTTTCCCGGTCGGGAGACGAAAAACTGCCGTGATGCAGCAAACTAAGCCATTTCCCGTCATGCTGCATCAGCCTGTCCGCCGTAAAAGGTTCTCCTTCCATCACTAATTCCAGCACCCGCATGGCCGACATCGGGTTATAAACAATTCCACACGGGTTAATGTCGGCATCGAATTTAAAACAGGTCAGTTTTTCCCCGATATTTTCCGTAAAACAAGAGCCTAACATCAATATCCGGGAGTGATACCCGATGTGGAAACCGGCCTGAGGTATTTCAATTTTTGTTTGCCACTCCATAAATTTGATTCATTCTAAATTCACTCAAAGATAACCCGGCTTTCTGTTTTTCCCTTCCGGTTTTTACTTTATTTTTTATCTTTGTACCAAAATCGTGGTATGAACTTTATAACCGTTTTATTGATCGCCATAGGCCTTTCTATGGATAGCCTGGCCGTTAGCGTCGGCGGAGGGATATGTATGAAGCCGTTTTGCATTCATAAATCGCTAAAAATGGCTATGGTGATGGGAATCTTTCAGGGAGGCATGACCTTTTTAGGCTGGGCTTTGGGTTCCGGATTCAGTTCTTATATCACGGATTTCGACCATTGGATCGCTTTCGCCCTGTTGTCTTATCTGGGAGGCAAAATGATTTACGAATCTTTAAAAACAGAGAACGAGACGCTGATCTCTTTTTCCAACCGTACGCTGTTCACCCTCGGCATTGCCACCAGTATCGATGCTCTGGCGGTGGGTATCAGTTTCGCATTCTTAAAAACCAATATCTTCTTTCCGGTCATTATCATCACGCTCACCACGTTTTTGCTCTCCCTGACGGGGGTATTTTTCGGATTCCGTTTCGGAAAGATCAAAAAACTCAATGTAGAATTATGGGGCGGGATCATTCTGATAGCCATCGGGATCAAGATTTTGGTAGAGCATACCCTCATGTCCTGATCCTTTTCTCCCCTGCTCTCTCATTTTTAAGTTAATTTAAACATATAAGCGTTACACTTTTTTTCTTTTAAGCGTAAATTTACAAAACGAATTAGAACGCTTAATTAAAATCCAAAATGGCTTATATAGATTATTATGGGATTTTGGGTGTCGGTAAAACGGCAACCCAGGACGAAATCAAGAAGGCTTACAAAAAATTAGCGCGCAAGCATCATCCCGATTTAAATCCGAATGATCCCGATGCGCAAAGACGTTTTCAGGAGATCAACGAAGCCAATGAAGTGCTGAGCGATCCGGAAAAACGAAAGAAATACGACCAATACGGTGAAAATTGGAAACATGCCGACGAGTTCGAGGCACAACGCCAACGGTATCAGCAACAAGGTGGCGGTTCCGGAGGTATGGGTGGCGGCATGGGCGGCGGTTATTGGTCGTCGGGAGGAGATTTCTCCGGAGACGGCGAATTTTCAGACTTCTTCGAATCGTTGTTCGGTTCCCGCCGGGGCGGAAGCGGCAGAAGCGCCGGCTTCCGGGGGCAGGATTACAATGCAGAGTTGCAGCTTTCGCTTTTCGATGCAGCCACCACGCATAAGCAGATCTTGAATGTAAACGGCAAGAGCATCCGTATCACCGTGCCGGCAGGTGTTGCCGACGGGCAGACCATAAAATTGAAAGGACAGGGAGGCCCCGGCATTAACGGAGGCCCGGCAGGAGATTTATACATTAAATTCGTAATCCAGAACGACACGGCGTTTAAACGTTTGGGCGACAATCTATACCTCACTGTTCCGTTAGACCTTTACACGGCAGTCCTGGGGGGAGAGCAAACCATCGATACGCTGAACGGAAAAGTGAAATTGAAAGTGAAACCCGAAACCCAGAACAACAGTAAAGTAAGGTTGAAAGGAAAAGGTTTTCCGGTTTATAAAAAAGAAGGTGAATCCGGCGACCTGATCATTACTTTCACCGTGACACTCCCCACCCATCTGACAGAAAAGCAGAAGGAGTTGTTCCGCGAATTACAAAAGTCTTAATTAAATGAGCAGCACTATGGACACAGATTTCATTGTTATCAAAGAATATTGCCAGAAAAGCCATATAGAGCCGTCGTTCATCATTTCGCTGGAAGAGGGAGGGCTGATCGATGTGCAGGTCATCGAAGGCGAACGTTATCTTCCCGTGTCGCAACTGCGCGAACTGGAACGCTACACCCATTTGTATTACGATCTTTCGATCAATATCGAGGGGATAGATGCTATCCGCCACATGCTCGACCGAATGAACCGACTGCAGGAAGAAGTGACACAACTGCGCCGCCAATTACAGGTGTTCCGGTCGGGTGATAATTTCTTTATCGAAGAATAAGCACGGATAAAATCGGCTTTATACGACTGTTCGAATGTTTTCCCCCTGCCTGAGAGCGGATACGGGGTTTGCAGTTTGTGGCTTGAGGCTTGAGGCAAACGTAAAAAAGAATTGAATGGGAACACAAAACCCTGCCGGAAAGCACTTCTGCATAGGAATGACTTGCGGCGGGGTTTATTATGGCAAACGACTTTTCGTCCCGTTTTTTCGTTTTACAAGCCCCCTATTTTCCAAAACTTTGCAGCACATTTTCAAAACGGGATTGCGCGATTACCGTGCCCAATGACCGGATATTCCGGCTACCGTATCCGGGCGATAACCTATTTTTCCCGGAACACTTCCGGTGGAACCGCTTAGCCACTTCTTCAAAGAGGGCGGGGTCTTGCAGCCAGTCGTATATATTTTCCACATATATCCGGTCGTATGCCCGATAAGGCTCTCCAAATCTTTTTTCTATTCTCTGCAATTCTTCCCAATCCACCAGACAAGCATGCAATCTCCGCTTTTCGTCTTTATTACCGGAATCCCTGCCGGAAATGGCCGTCCACGTATCCCATCCATGAGCGAATAAGGTAGCGTTCCAATGCAGGTGTTCCCCCTTTGCCAGGTTGTTTAGCCGTTCTTCCCCCAACATTTCTATAAATCCGGCTTTGTCCTGCCGGGTTCTTATCATTTCGGGCGACAGTCCCGCCAATTTCAATTTCGTCACCAGGTGAAGTGCCGCCGATAGGTTGCTGAGTTTCCGGATTTCCGGCAACTGTGCCCAACTCATTCCAGAAGCATTTGCAGATAAAGTTTCACCGGACAGGTTTCCGGGATACCCGCCTGCCAAAGGTTGTCCACCGGAAGTTTCAGGTTCCTGTCGCACACCTTCCTCACGGCTATGGGCCTGAAACGAAACGCCTTTCCGGGACAAACGATTTTTCCGGGACAGGACTCGCTTGTTCCCATTCCGGGAATCCGAAGGAACTTCGGGCGTATTTTCTAAAAGTGAAGTTTTCTTTTTCCGGTTGTAATACTCGTGCATATTTTTAGCCAAAGCCCACCCTGCCTCATTCACAATCAGGTCTTCGGTGAAGATCGTGCTTTCCGCTCCGAACACCCGGATATGCCCGGACGGCCATAAGGCGGCCAAAGCTGCACAACCGGAAACCGAATCGCCGTCCGCTTTCACGAATATGTCTATTTCCTTTCCGGTCAGCCGGCAGATAAACCGTTCTATATCGACCGCCAATTGCATATTCCGCCTGAAATCGCCCAGAGAAATCACCACATAACCGAACGTGCCGGGCTTCGTCCGCAAAACCTCCCAAAATGCCACGCTGTTTACATCGGCGCACACATATTCGATCCCGTAATGTTCGATACCCGGATACAGGCTTTTGAATGTGCCCAACCGGCTGTCGAGGTCTTTATCCACAACCGTGGCATGGAACTCCGCACCGACAAATTGCCCGTGTTCGGCAAGGGCGCGCAGAACGTGGCTCCCCGTTTCACCGAAACCCAGTATCATAGCGGAAAAATCCCGCGTCGCCACAGCCTTTGCCGGATCGGGGCGGACATAGTTCACCGGAGGGTAACCGGAAACCAATTCCAGTGCAGCCAATCGGGCCGGACTGACGATCCGGATTTCCATATTTTCCAGCAAAGCTTGCATTTGTAGCAATTCGCCCATTCTTTCATCGTCCAATCTCACATAAAGAGTGATTTTTGCCCGGAAATCTTTTCCGCTCTTTACTTCATCCGCCAGTTTCACCGCCAGCCGGAGATTCTGGGACGGATTGCCGGAAAGCAGGAACAAACGAGCTTCTCCTTTTTTCAGCAATCCCTTTATCCCGGCCTCCCGGAATGTAGTGTTTTCCGTATATTCCCGGCTCAACAGTAAAGCTCCGGCTTCTGCCAATTGTCCCAGCCGGGTTTCATGGTTTTCCGGCTCTTCTCCCGTATCTTCAAGCTCTCCGGCATGTCCTTTTCTTTTCCGGGAGCTGTTCCCCTTTTTATCCAAAACAACCACCAAACGTCCCCGTACCTTTCGCCCGAGTACACTCCGGGCAAGCGTTAAGGAGGCCTTATCCGAATCGAAAAACACATAACTCCGGCTGGAAACGGTACATTTCAGCCTTAGCCACGACAAGAAATGTGTTCCGAATAGTTGTACCACGACCAAAAAACTAATCAGAAAGGCGAGAAAATGAATCAGGGCGAAAAAGGTCATATACACTTTGTCGTGGTGCATCTCTTCACACACTTCCAGGAGATCGGAGTGGAGGAAAAACATGTGGAAAGTGGAAAGAAAAGAGCGAATGGAAAGGGCTGTCAATGAATTGGCCGTTCCTCCGTGGAGGTAACCGGTCGCATAGATCGCAAAACCACCCACGGCAACCAAAGGGATCAATAAATAATTCCTGATGTGGAGACAGGTTTTCCGCCGTTTTGCCATCAGCAGGCAAAACAACAATAAAAGCAGCAGCATCACTGCAAAAATCACAATATCCCCCATCGTCAGGCAGGCGGGATGCCCTGCACTGTCTTTAAAACGCCATAGGATCGTATCTATCATATCGTTTGTTTTTTATTTATTTTTCCCCGAACGTTCAGATACAGGCCACCGTCTTAAAGTCCGTAAGCTATTTACCCGGACGTTATCACGCACAAGGCTTGTTCCTGCCTGTATAACCCGATCCGGTAAAATACCTTCTTCGTTTTTAACAATTTCCCGTCAAAATCCCGGTGTAAAATCAGGCTCGAACGCCCGTTCCCCTTTTCATTCTCACACAGTTTCACTCTACTAAAACAACCAGGCCTCCCCGCTATTCCCAAAACCGATTTCCCGGCTTCTTTGGGCTTCGAGTTCTTCCATAGCCGCCCCGCTCTCCGCATCCGCCGCTTTTTGCAGCCAATAAAAATAACGCTGCCTGTCTTTTTCCACTCCCATCCCTTGTTTATAACACAAGGCCAAACGGTACATTCCCGGAGCATGGCCTTTTTCAGCCGATGCCCGGAACAAAGCAAATGCCCGTTTTTCGTTCCGTTCCACCCCCCGGCCTTCGGCATAACAGCTCCCTAAAGACTCCAAAGCAAACCCATCTCCCTGTTTTACTGCTTTACTATACCATTCCACCGCCTGCCTTATATCTTTTTCCATTCCATAACCGTTCTCATAAAACAAGCCCACCACCCGTTGTCCCCACGCACTTCCCCCCTCCGCCGCCTGCTTGTAATATTGAAACGATTTCCGGTAATCCTGCTTTACGATATCCCCCTCGTAATAACATTTCCCCAAAGCACAAAGCCCGTCGGGGTTCCCCTGCCCGGCCGATTTTTCAAACCACATCAGGGCTTCGGAAGAATCTTTTTCCACTCCCAGGCCATTCCAATAGCACTCGCCCAAACGATATTGAGCCTCTGCCTGTCCGTGTCCGGCGGCTCTGCCATACCATTCCGCCATTTTTTCAGGGCTTTTTTCCACTCCGTATCCTTCTTCAAAGCAGATTCCCAGCAGATTTTCCGCATTTCGGTCGCCCAATTCCGCCGCTCTTTTAAAGCAATCGACCGCCACATAATTATCCTCCGGCACATACCGCCCATAGTAAGCCAAGAGCCCTAACCGAAAAATAGCCGGGGCAAATTGCTTTTCCGCCGCTTTTTTATACCATTCGTAAGCCGAACGGTAATCGGTTTCCACGCAACAGCCGTTTTCATAACACCACCCCACCATATATTCCGATAAGTGCAATCCTTTTTCCGCCGCCTGCCGGAAATAAACGTAAGCCAGGCTATCACTCGGGAGAACACCCCAGCCATTCGCGTACATCAGCCCCAGGTTATGCAAAGCACTCGCATAGCCTTTTCGGGCGGCTTTGCCATACCATTCCAGCGCTTTGTGGTAATCTTTTTCAACCCCGGTCCCATTCAGATAACAATTTCCTAAATTCTTTTCTGCCAGCGTATCTCCCCGCAAAGCCGCCTGCCCGTACCAATAAGCCTGCAAGGAATCGTCGGGAGCTTGTGCCGTGTAATAATCCGCCAGCCACAGCATGGCGGACACATTCCCTTTCTGCGCCCGGCGTTCCAGCTTTCGAAAATCCCTCCCCTGCAAAGTATCGGGCGGAGCGGCATGGCCGTCCAAAGCCACATAAAACCCCATTACCGAAAGGATAATCCATTTTCCTATTCCGTTCATAGCTCTACGTTTTTCACTTTCCAATGCATATAGCTTCTGTACAATCTGTCCAGATGCCCGAAATCGGTCACCGAACACTGAATTTCCAACCCTACCAACTGATAACGGGCGATGTATTCCGCCACTTCTTCTGCCCGCAGGGTAATCCGGATAAAATCGTATTCCCGCCCTTCCGGTCTCGCCACCAGTAATTCATGGGTTCCTGCCCTTTGTTTCAATGCTTGTCCGAGCTTTGCCTGCAAACGCTCCAGCGGGTAATATTTCCAATCGTCCACAAAATAATGGAAATCGTCAAAATCAATCAGCACATCACCCTGTTGCAACCCATGTTCCAGCATCTCATTCGTCAGATCGGTGATTTTAAAACAATAGGTATATTGCAGCCTGCCGTCTACAAACACTCCCGCCGCCCGTACCGTACCGTCGGGTTCATAATACACTCCCGTCCCTTCTTTTTGTCCTTTGCTGAAGTTTCCCCGGAACACTGCGCCATCTGCCAGATATTCCACCCCTTCTCCTTCCAGCAGGTCGTTCACAAAATTCCCTTCGATACGGGTTCCGTCCGTCCGGGACAGCGTTCCCTTTCCGCTAAAAATACCGTTCTCCAGCTTACCCCGGTAAACCATACCGGAATTAAAACGATAGATTCCCCAACCGCTTATTTTTCCCGCACTCCAATACCCGGTCATACGGTTACCATTCGGAAACACCTTCACGCCATATCCTTCATAAGGCTCTATCCGTTCAGCATGTCCCCGAAGATCCCAAACGGTCGCCCCGTTTTCACGTCCGGCGATGTAATGATATTCCTTGCGGCAATACGCCAGTCCCTCACGCCGTGCCTCACAAGGTTTTCCGGCTTTATCGAAATAAGTTTCTTCCCAAAGCCTCCCGTAACGGTATGCTTTGTGGCAACGGCTCCACCCTTCCCTATTATCGACCGGATTCATCCCCGCATCGAGATAACAAATGTCGCTTTGCTGTCCGTTCCCATTATATACATAGCGCACCACAGGATTATCGGCAAGTAAATGCTGTTCATCCCGATACTTTCTTTCCAGAATAAGCCGCCCGTCTTCGTACACCGCCTCCAACTTAAAATATCCGCCACACAGGCACGGTTTTCCGTCCTTATCGTAATAAGCCTCGCAAATCCTATGATTGTAAATATCGTATTCATAAGACACAAAAGCATATCCCAGGCGATTATTCACCGGTTCCCCGTTCTGTCCCAGCACTTCCATCCGGATTAAATTTCCCCGGTAATCATACTCACGAGTTCCGGCATAAGCTCCTTCCGGCCCGGCACAAGGCTGCCCGTCCACTCCGAAATATTCCTGCC
>UQTM01000014.1 GCA_900544025.1 uncultured Odoribacter sp. | reverse complement strand
ATCCCATGACCCCGCTAATCTTCGTCAATCCATCGACAATGGAAGCCACTTTCGGCCCGAACAGACCGGCAATATCCTCCACCGTATAATCGGTGTCTTCCACTACATCATGCAATAAGGCAGCAACGACAGAGGTCGTTCCCAGTCCGATTTCTTTGGTCGCGATCTTTGCCACAGCCAGCGGGTGCAGTATATAAGGCTCTCCCGACCGCCGTTTCACACCTTTATGTGCCTTATCCGCAAATTCAAAGGCCTCTTTTATTTTTTGCCTGTTCTCTTTCGTCGTTTCCTTGCGCAAAGATTTCAGCAAATCCTCAAAAGCTTCTTTTATCTGTTCTTGTTCTGTCATATAAATAGCCTCTTGTCAGCAATATCCGTTCGTCAAAACCGAAAACCCGGCTCTTCACCCCATATCCGATTTTGTCTATTTAAAACAACACATTGCCATCAGCAGATTTATAATTGGGTTCCCGGCTTCCCACTCTGCCTTTGTCGCCGGAACCTTATTTTTCGGGTAAAGCTTTTTATCGCTTTACTTTGTTCAAAGATATAAAATAGTTTATAAAGTATCTAAATAATTATCCGAAACGCATGAATTTTAATATTTCATTCTCCTATTTCAAAACACAATTTTCTCAAAATTATGATATATCGGTGTCTTAAAGGCTTATGTGGGCCGATTCGATTTCCTGTCCCAGAAATTTCCCTGCCATCCGGTTGAATAACTCCGTATTTTCTGTGGTATAATAACGCATCGTCGCATTTCGGGAAAGGCTTTCTTCCATTTCGGGATGCCGTGTCAGATAATCCGATAAACTTTCGGCAATAATACCGCCCTGCTCGATAATCCTGACTCCTTCGGGCATATAACGGGCTATCAAAGGATGCAATAAGGGATAGTGGGTACATCCCAAAATCACCGTATCGATTTCCGGATCGGCCGATAATAGTTCCTCTATATATTTTTGCACGAAATATTCTGCACCCGTACCGCTCAGTTCATTGTTCTCCACTAAGGGGACCCACATCGGACAAGCCAATTGTGTTATCTGAAACTTCCCTTTTCCATAGAGTTTTTCTATTTCCATCGGGTACGAGCCGGAAGCAACCGTTCCCTTTGTAGCCAATATCCCGATATGCCCGTTCCGGGTATAAGCAGCCAAAGCTTCCACGCTGGGACGTATCACCCCAAGCACTCTTTTCCCCGGTTCGAGCTGTGGCAAATCGATCTGCTGGATGCTCCGCAAAGCTTTTGCAGAGGCCGTATTACAAGCGAGAATCACCAAACGGCACCCCATATCGAATAATTTTCTCACAGCCTCGTTCGTGTATTGATACACCACATCGAATGAGCGTGTTCCGTAAGGAGCCCTTGCATTATCGCCCAAATAAATATAATCGAATTGCGGCAAATCTTTCACAATCTCCCGCAAAATGGTCAGTCCGCCATAACCGGAATCGAAAACTCCAATAGTTTCTCTCTGGATCATATTTTCCTGTTTTTTTACCGAAAAGTAGCGATTTTACTTCTGAATTGCAATCATTATATTCCCGGTTTATTCATTGCTTTTTCATAAAAAAAGCCGCCTGTAAACGGCGGCTTATTTTACAAAGCATAAGCTTATTGAATTCCTAATTTTTTCTTTACCAACGGAAGTATATCCTGTGAACTTTCCGAGGTATAAAGAATCGGGCCTGCACTTAAATCAAAAATATAAGTGTATCCGTTTTCTTTAGCTACTTCTTTGATAGCGTTCATTGCCTTTTCAGTAATCGGTTGCATCAAACTCTGCTGAGCTTTGTCGAGCTCGTTCATTGCTGTTTCCTGAAAACGCTGAATACGTGTACGCAATTCCTGTAATTCCTGCTCTTTAGAAGTACGGATTACATCGGAATAAGTTTTTGAGTTTTGCGCATAGTCATTCATCTTGGTCTGGAATTGTTCCTGCAGGTTTGTCAATTCTTTTTCGACTTCATCCTGCTGTGCCTGGAATTTCTTTTGAGCTTCTGTCCATTCCGGCATAGCCTGAATCAATCTTTGGCTTTCAATATGTCCGAGCTTTACTGCGGTTTGTGCAGATACACCCATTGCAGCTATTGTAAATGCTACAAGTACAAACAATTTAATTGCATTCTTCATTTCGATCCTGTTTATTTATTAATTTTCGATTTATTATCTCTGTCGAAATTTTCCATTCCTCCGGAATGGAAAACTCTATCTGTTTTTATTTTCACTCTTCGGCTTTTTTCACTGAATACCCCAACTTCCTTAAAACGACATCACTTTTATCCAGTTTCGGATCGTAATAAACCACAGAATTATCCGCCGATATATCTATGATCAATCCATAATTTCCATCCTTCGCCACATCTTTGATCACCTCCAACACTTCATCCTGCAAAGGCTTTATCAATTCTTCCCGCTTTAAAAACAAAGCTCCTTTCGTCCCAAAATATTCTTGTTGCAACAACCGTGCCTTATTTTCTTTCTCGGCGATCATTTTTTCCCGCTGTTCCCGCATCGTTGCCGTTAAGAATACTTTATCGGCATTGTATTTATTCTGCATTTCTGCAATTTCCTGATAAAGAGCATCGATCTCTGTCTGCAACTGCAATGAATAAGCGTCCAGTTCCTGCTGTGCTTTGGCATACTCCGGAATGCTTCTCATGATATAATCCAGGTTTACAAAAGCGTAGCGTGTTCCTGTCTGTGCATGAACAGAACCGACTGCGATACACAAAAATAATAAAATAATTACTCTTTTCAATTGGCAAAAGAGCATCGTAAACCGAAAATTATATTTATTATTCATCATTTATCAATCAGCATTTATCCTTAACAGAATTTTAACCGGATAATCGGTTAAAATTCCTGCCCCAGAACAAAGTGGAGCTGAGAGCCACTCGCACCGGAACGTCCCGGCACACTATCGAAGCCGTAACCCCAGTCAAGTCCCAGCAAACCGAACATCGGCAAGAACACCCTTAAACCCACTCCGGCAGAACGATACAGATTGAACGGCTCGAAGTCTTTGATCTCATACCAGGAATTTCCTGCTTCAAGAAAAGCCAAGGCGTAGATCGTAGCAGATTGCGCCAAGGAAATCGGATAACGGAGTTCCATCGTCAATTTCGTATATAAACTTGCATCCGATGCACTCGGAGCCAGGAAGCTGGAACCGGCATTGGTAAGCGATCCGTTTTCATATCCTCTTAAACCGATATATTCACGTCCGTACAAACTATACCCCGACATACCGTCACCACCCATTTCAAACCCTTCAAACGGAGAACGTCTGTCTTTATCGTAATAACCTAAGTAACCGTATTGTACGCCTGTGTATAATACAAATTTTTCATTTTTATCCAAGGGCATGAATACACGTCCTTTGAATTTCCATTTATGAAATTCGATCCAACGATATTTTTCCCGGTCTTTGATGTTCGCACTACCGTAGTTTTCATCGGAGAACAATGAATAAGGAGGAGTGAACGACACCGATAAAGAGAAATCGGAACCTCTACGAGTATATAACGGATTATCGATAGAACTTCTCTGCAATGTCATGGCAAAAGAAAGGTTATTGGAGTTTCCGTTACTCATAATATAATAAGGCCAATTTTTCAGGGTGTAACGCTGATAAGAAACCTCGACGTACATCGAAAAGAAGTCGTCCGGCCAGGTGATCCTTCGTCCCAATCCGGCAGTGATACCGAAAGTCGTCATCAACTGGCTATCGTCGTATTGGTCTTTTGCACTGTTTACATAGTAAGAATTGTAATAACTGCGGGAATAACCGGTTTGACGGGAATACCACGCAGAAACACTCAATGAATTGGGTTTCTTCCCACCCAGCCAAGGTTCCCGGAAAGAAACACTGAACGAGGTGTAATATTTTCCATTGGTTTGTGCTTTTAACGATAAAGTCTGACCGTCTCCCTGCGGCAGGGGACGATAAGAATCCCAGTTAAAAATATTACGCATAGAGAAATTGGAGAATGTCAATCCTAAAGAACCGATGATCATGCCGGCTCCCCAGCCTCCCGATATTTCGATTTTATCGTTAGCTCTTTCCGCCACTTTAAAACCGATATCCACCGTTCCGGTTTCTGGATTAGGAAGAATGTCGGGCTGTTGCAGCTGTTCCGGATCGAAATGTCCTAATTGTGAAAGCTCACGGATACTACGAATGATGTCTTCCCGGCTGAACAGTTCTCCCGGATAAGTGTATAGTTCCCGGCGAATCACATGTTCGTGAGTACGGTCGTTACCACTGATATTCACCCGGTTGATCGTTGCCTGCGGTCCTTCCACAATCCGAATTTCCACATTGATAGAGTCTCCCCCCACCACCGTTTCCACCGGAACAGAATGATAGAACAGATAGCCATTGTTCAAATAAACCAGGTTAGCCACCGCATCTTCATCCGTTGTCAGGCGTTCTTCGAAATATTTCTTATTATAGACGTCGCCTTTTTGGATATTCAATATTTTGGATAAGTTTTCCGTACTTTCTACCGTATTTCCTACCCATACAATATTGTTGAAATAATATTTATTTCCTTCTTCTACGTTCAGATGTATTTTCACCCGGTTCGGAGAAATCTGCTCAACGCTGTCCGACAGAATAGCCGCATCACGATACCCCAATTCGTTATATTTATCCAGCAGGTTGTATTTATCTTCTTCGTAGTTGTCCTCGATATATTTTGCAGACTTAAAGAGATTGATCAAAGACTTCTCTTTTGTCTTTTTCATTGCCCGTTTCAGTTTGCCGTCTTTCACTTCCTTGTTTCCGGCAATAATGATATCTTCAATTTTAATCTTGTTGTTTCTCTCTACAGACACATCCAAAATCACAAAATTCTCATTCTCCGGATCGTCTCTTCTCAATATCTTGATATTCGTGTTGTAATATCCTTTTTCTTTGAAATATCTTTCTACGATACGCTTTAAGTTAGAAATCTGGTTATCGGTAACCTGAGTTCCCGGCAGCCAGTTCACTTTTTCTTTCAGTTTGGTTTCTTCCGATTTTTTTAATCCGATATAATTGATTCGGGATAGTTTATGACGTTCGGCCAGGCGGATATTCAGATAAACCTTATTCCCTTCGGTCCGGTCGATAAAGATGGCCACATCGGAAAACAAACCGTAACCATACAGTTTTTTTATCGCTTTCGTGATCACATCTCCCGGAATCTTTATTTCTTCTCCCACCCGCAAGCCGGAATATTGCACCAATGTTTCGGCATCGTAATGTTCTCCGATCCCGCTAACAACAATCCCGGCAATTTCATAAGTCTTAGGTGAAGAATAGTAAACTTCAGGCACATGTATAGAATCGGTAGATTGAGCCTTTAACTGAAAAATCCCAAAAACAGTTAGTATCGAAAAAAGAATTATCTTTCTTATCATCTGTAATTAAACAAGTTAAATTAATCTGTGCTACATTTCCGCTTTTAACAATTCAGTTATCAATAGATTACGAAAATGGAAAAAGTCAATGGACTTATTTTTGTATTTGTTCTCCGGTCATTCCGAAACGTCTTTCCCTTTTCTGAAAATTACGGATTGCCAAATATAAGTCATCTTTTTCAAAATCAGGCCAAAATTTTTCAATAAAATAAAACTCCGTATAAGCGCACTGCCATAATAGAAAATTACTTAAACGGCATTCTCCGCTGGTCCGGATCAATAAATCCGGATCGGGAATATCTTTCGTGGTAAGATAGGTAGCAAATTTTTCATCGTCAAGCGACTCCACATCCTGCAAAATCCCACTCTTATAATCCTCGGCAATTCTTCGTGCTGCTTCGCGTATTTCCCAACGGGCCCCATAGCTTAATGCCAGCACCAGGGTAACTCCGGTATTATTCGCCGTTTGGGAAATCAGTCCGTTTAATTTTCCCATCACAATTTCCGGCAAGTCTTTCAGGTTTCCAATCGCCATCACTCTTACATTCTGTCGCATCAGGTCTGCCGTTTCCCGGACAATGGCATCGACCATCAGCCCCATCAGTGCATCGACCTCTGCCTTGGGACGGTTCCAGTTTTCTATGGAAAAAGTATATAACGTCAGATACTTCAAGCCGATTTCGCCGCTCGCCTCTACAATCTTCTTTACCGTATCCACCCCTTTCTTATGCCCATACACCCGGTCTAATCCTTGCTGTTTGGCCCATCTTCCGTTACCGTCCATAATAATGGCGACATGCGCGGGCAGATTACCAGTCTTTAGGATGTCCTCTTTTATCATAATAGAATCTTTAATAGCTGCATTGTTTTATCCTTCTCCCTATTCATTTTCCCCCAATACTAAAAATGACATTCGGGATTCATCGGGAAACGATATGAAATCGTGATCCCCGTCACAAAAAACCAATCTTTATTATAAATAAAATTCGTTTCTCCCGTTCCCCAAGGATCGCTCAAGCCGTCCAGCTTATCGGTGAACATTTTCCGGGCACTCCACTCTATTCCGCAGGATATTTGCCTATAAACATTAAATTTGACACCCACACCCAAAGGAATGTTCACTCCTCCTTTTTCATCTGCCCCCAAATAACCTACTCCCGTAAAAATATAAGGCGACCACCATGAAGAACGTTCGACCTTACTGACCATAAAACTTCTGAAATTAAATTCAACTACCCCACTGATGTCTTTTACTGAAGCATGAAATTCAGTAGGAAATGTTTTCCCGGCATTGTCGAGCAAGCGTATGTTTTTTAAGTCGATTTTGGAAAAACCGGCATTAAATCGCAAGGCAAAGCGATCGTTTATATTATAACGATAAAAACCTCCCCAATATGTCTGAGTACTATTAAAATGCTTCGTCGGATTATAATCTCCCAAATAGTAGCCGCCCCCTCCTATAATTCCGAACTCGGCACCCGGCTGGCTAAAGCCCGGTAAAGATAGGGACAAAAGAATGAAAAGTAAAAGGCCAAATGTGTAAAATCGGGTAAGAAATGCTAAGAAACAATAACGAGCCGGAAAACATAATTTCAGTTTTCTATTCTCATTTCTAATTGTTTCCATATATTCGACCACTTTGGGCATCACGTCTTTCTGACTGTCTGTTTTTATATAAATGAAGGCTTCCCCGCCTTAGCTGTTATTATCCGCGGTTATTTCTATTCCGCTTATCTTCACCCCACATTAATTTATTTCGCAAAGTCTCATAATAATTATGAGGCTCTAATTTCACCACATGAATTGCCGAATTGCCTGAACACACTTTCAATTCCCGGTTGTCTTCCATCCTCTTCACCCGGGAATCCATACTTAACACGAACTCTCCGGCACGTCCTTCCACCACCAGACGGATCACAGCATCCCCCGGAACCAACAACGGCCTCATACTTAGATTATGAGGGCATACCGGAGTAAGAATAATATTATTGCAATCCGGACTTACGATCGGCCCGCCCCCGCTCAATGAATAGGCCGTAGAGCCCGTAGGTGTCGCCACAATCAATCCATCCGCCCAATAAGTAGTGAGATAAACATCCCCGATATAAGCATGAATTTTCAACAAGGAAGAGGTTTCCGTTTTCAATACGCTCACTTCGTTCAAGGCGAAATCGAAACCCGGTAAAATCTTTCCATCGACTTCCAAAGAAAGGGTTTCCCGCTTTTCCACGCTGTAATTCCCTGCACATATCGCTTCTACTGCCTGGCTGATTTCCGAGACGGAAACATTTGCCAAAAAACCCAATCGTCCGGTATTCACCCCTAAAATCGGGATTCCGCTGTCTTTCACATAGACCGCAGCATCGAGAAATGTTCCGTCACCTCCTATGCTCAACAATAATTCCGGATTTTGTTCCATCAGGTTACTGCGGTTAAATGCAGCAGCAAAAACACCCGAATACCCGTAATTCTCCTCCAGAAAACGCATAAACCCTTCTTCGCCGATCACGATTCCCCCGCTCGCCCTCAACTGGTCTATAAGACCTTTTAAATAAGGTAAAAAATCTTCGTTTATGCTTCTTCCGAATATTGCAATAACCATAACAGGTAAAATAGATCTGATTATGTGACAAATATAGATAAAATATTGAAATGGTGAAAGAACAGGTTCCCTTTAGGGAATTTCCTCCACAAGGAATCCGGCAGATCAGACCGAAAGGTATTTCATCAATAAGCCGTACCGTTCTTTCATAGAGTCCCGTTCTTCTTCTCCGGCAACGAAGCTGTCCTTGATCGTATATCCATAACGGATAAAGGCATCCAGCAAAGGGTTGATATCCGCTACATTCACTTTTATGGTTAGCTGCATTAAACGCGAATCTTTAATGCTATTCACACAACAGCTTAAAATCCGGGCTTCATTGTATTCTACGATTCTTGCAACTTCGGCAAGGGAATAATCCAGCCGGTTCATTTCCAGAACAATAATTCCTCCCGGCTCGTCCACTCCCAGTAACAGGTCCAATTTGTGAAGAATATCCGTCAAGACGATAGAACCTACAAAATTCCCTTCCCGGTTCAATACGGGCACAACAGATAACAACCGGGAAGAAGCCAGGCGAATGACATCGTAAATATGATAATCCTCGTACACAAATGTGCCTTCTGACGGTACGTTCAGTGCTTCGATCGGGTCACTCAGGTCGCCGTGTGCATAAATCAATTCATCGGCAACCAGCCCTAAATAAACTTCTTCGTTTACCAACGGCAAATGAGAAACCCGGAATATCTCCATCCAGCTCAACGCCTGGAGACAAGTATCCGATTTTTTTAGTACCGGGACAACATTCGATATCAATTCATTTGCAACCATATCCGATTATTAGAACGCTTCGGCAATACGCAAAGTTACAAATGTTTCGATACGATAAGACAAGAAAAACGGAAAGTTGAACTTTAAAAGATTAATAATTCAAAATTTTCTTCAAACTATTGGCATCGTGACGACCTGCTGTCCTTGCGGGAACTCTCGGCTCTGTTCTCGATGTATTATAATATTCGTAAGTATCTGCATTTATTACACGTGCATCGCGAAACCCCTGCTGCTGCACTTTGGCCAAACGGGTTACCGCCTCTTCAGGAGAAGCGTATAATCCGAAGCAATACATGTATTTCCCGCTATTGACGGCATATACATCCACTTCGCCGATCCCTTCAAAGCGTCCTAAATCCAAAACCCGGTCGGAAACCATTAATACGATGGTATATGCCTCGGATACGATACCCATTTCATTGTCCTGCGGCTTGTCGATATAACGCCTGGTATTGACCGGAGCCAGCTCCCGCCGTTTTTTCATGCTCTCAAAACTTCTCAAGCGTCGCAAAAGCAGTTCATTGTCGCTAATGTCGTCACCTTTCACTCCATTCTGTATCTTTTTTTCGACAATGTATTTATCCACTCCTATTACAAAAGCATCTCCTATTATCTGGCGCACCTGCGACAATTCCATTTTCGCTATATTTTCTTCCGGATATTCTCCTACCGTATAACGGTATATGTTGTCATATCCCAAATAGACTTTTACATTCTGGAATTTGTCAAAATACACTCTGGGAACAGGATAACGAAAAGCTCCTACCTGTATGGCATAACGGTAATCCACTTCCAATGCCGGATCGCCCTGTGTTTTTTCATGCGCCACTTTTTCCAATTCTTTTTTCGCGGCTTTCCTGTTGGGTAACAGTTTCAGCGAAAACAAAAAGTCGTTATATCCTGTACCTCCCCGGTTAGAAGACACAAACCCTTCGGTACATTTGGTGTCTTTGAATACCAATCCAAAATCATCCATAGACGAGTTTATCGGACGTCCCATATTTTCAGGCTCTGCCCAGCTACCGTCAGACCGTTGCCGAGTGACAAACACATCCAATCCTCCCAAGCCGACATGCCCGTTCGAAGCAAAGTAAAGGCGTCCTTCTTCATCTACAAAGGGGAACAATTCATCGAACATTGTATTGACCGTTTCTCCCAAATTTTCCACTTCTCCACACATCGCCCCATCGACCGTCGTAACATAAATATCCTTTCCACCGATCCCCCCCGGCATATCCGATACAAAATACAACAAAGAATCCTTATATAAACAGGGATGAGCGCAGGAGTAATCATCGGAATTCACACTCAGCTCTTCGATATTCCCCCATTTTCCATCCGTTTCCTCTGCAGTCATCAATTTCAGAATACTGGTTCCGTCGTTCTTTAATATCGTTCTCGTGTAATAGATACGCTTAAAATCTTTCGTAAAAGTAACCGCACCGATATGATATTTATCGGCAAGATCATCGGCAAACGGGATCATACGCCCTCCAGACGGAGTAAAAATCACATTATATAAACGGGTGACTTTATATCCCCGGCTATCTTTTTGCGCCTGCTCTCCGGTTCCGGGTGCTGCAAGGATTACACCATTGTTTTTATAATAGGTAACGCCGGATGAAACTCCGGCAAAATCGATATTCAACTTATTCGCCGTGTAAAGCGGTTTCTCTTTCACCACTTCTTTTGCAAATTCACAGGAAGCCCTCATCCGTTCGACAATCACCATATCCCCGCCCAACGATTCGACGACGTCGATCAATCCCGCCGCTTTATCATATTCCCCGGCACGCAACAAGGTGCTGGCATAAAAAGTCAAATCTTCCGCTCCCAGCAAATTTTGATCGATGGTTTTATAAACCTGTCCCGCTTTCACCACATTATTCAGGCGGAATAAACAATTTGCAACACGTGCTTTTAAAAGTTCGCTTTTTTCACTCTTATTCTCTCCTATTCCGTCTAATTCTTTCTGATACAATTGTAATGCCGCCAAATAATCTCCCCGATCGAACAAACGATCGGCTCTTGTTTGGGCAAAAACACCGTTAAAAGTAAATGCCAGAAATAATATCACCAAAAGCCATCTCATAAAACTCGCGTTACTATATCATAATATTCCAACATGCTCTCATTAGAAATATCGAATGGAGTTGATATTCTCATCGTATTTTTCCGAATCACCCGACGATGACCGATTCCCTTTCTTTCCAAACCGGAAAGAGATTGTAATTTCCTGGCGGCTATTGAAATTCGGAGCCGCTTCCGAATTATTCTCAAACGCATACCCCAGCCACAACTCCTCGAACAATTTCACCCGTGCCATAACCCCGAAGGCTTCTTTCGTCCGGTACTGCATTCCGACCACAAGGGATTCCCTATACCATAAACGGGCGCCCAGATCCATCTTCATGTTCTCCTGCTCTGCATAGGTCAGATAAGTATAAGGTTCCAGTTTTGTATTTTTCCCTAAATCGAACTTATACCCTCCATACATATAAAGCTTTAGTTTTTCAGATACTAAGCCGCTTTCTTTTTTCCCTTCGTTGTCCACATAGTTATACAAAAATTCCGGTATCGAGAAACCAACAAAATATTTATCGGCTTTAAAATGCAACCCAAATCCGAAATTCGGCTGGCTCAAATCGATCTTTTCCATTAACAAAGTTTCGTTCGGATCGTGCAGAACATATTTAGAAGGATCGTTCGACACATAATTAATCCCCGCCTGTAAACCAAAGAAAAGAAATTTCCCTTCATTCACCTTCAATTTGTATGATCCTGCGAGATAAGCCGCCATTTTCTGATAAGGCCCGTACTTATCGTAAATAATGGAAAGACCGCCTCCCAAATTCTTGTCTTTTATCGAAGAATTTATATTAAAAGCTCCCAGAGCCGGACGATAATCCGTCTTTTCAAAACAACTTTGATACATCATTAAGCCATTCCATCCTTCCTCCACACCCATCGTAGCCGGATTAATCAAAGGTTGAGCGATCGTATAATCGATAAATCTCAGATATTCACTTTGGGCAAATACCGTACAACTCATCCATACCAATAGCGATGTTAATATAAATTTCATAAATACTTTTTTAAATACGTCTCAAAAGCTATCTGCACAATATCCTGGAAAAAACAACAAATCTCAGCAAAAATAATAAAAAAGAGAAACAAAAAGAAAAAAGTATAAAAGTTCGGATGATCTGCCTGAAGCAAATTACCCGAACTTTATAGATTACTATTTTTTTCTTGCCTTATTATCCATTCATCATTTTTACCTGTAACCACCTCTGTTCAAATCGGCGCGGATTTCAAGCCATGATATTAACTTCCGTCCTCCTTCGATCTTGATCACATAAGTATATATACCGCTCGGCAATACGCCCATAGGCATCCGATAGTTCGGATTCAGACTCTGTCCGTTCCAATCATTTGCATAATTGTTCTTACAATAGAATACTATATTTCCAACCCGGTTGTAAATCGTTATCTCGTAGTCGGAATATTTCTCCGTGATTGTTTCCAAATGCCATTCGTCGTTCAGTCCATCGCCGTTCGGAGTGATGATATTAGGCAAGTTGTCCAAACCATTCTCCAACACATTGATATAGATGAATCCTTCTTCTACCTGGTTCGGATTAAACTTATCCCTTACCAAATAACGGATAACGTCCACGCCGACAAAATCTTTATCGGGCACATACGAGAATAAACCATTCAATAGCGTCAAGGTCGCTTTTCCGTCGTGCGGATGGTCGGCGATCACGAATAGTTTACCTTCGTCTCCCGTTTTGAACATATTCAGGTTCGATACCCGGTCATTCCGGTAAATCGTAATCATCGTATCCCGTGATATTTTGCCGAATTCCACCCGGATTTCATTTGATTTCACCCGGTTCTGGCATACCCGTTCACCACTCACCATACAATATACCACATCTCCCTGACGGAAATCATCTCCGATCAATTCCGCTTCTCCGGTCGGAGCCAAACGCTCGTTGATCATCCACTCGTATTTGTAGTCGCCCAGAATATTTTCCACTTCCGAGGTAAATGTCAGCTCGTCACCGGGTTCTTTACTTTCCATGTCGCAGGCAATCGTCACTTTAGCTTCCTCTTTCAATACCCGTATCTTGATTGCATCTACAATCGGCTGGGTCTTATCGTAGCACACATCGTCAGAAGGTTTCATGCTACATTTTACCCATACATCGTCCTCGTCCAGTTTCACCGTAGCAAAAGATTCCGTTCCTAAATTCCATTCCGGGAAAGGATCCCCGATACTTCTTTGCCATTGGAAGGCTGGATTCGTTCCTCCGTTTTCAAATACTGCTTTCAAGAAGATTTCATCTCCCTGACAAGCTAAGGTATCCGCACAATCGATACGTAAAGCAGGAACAACCACTTTTTTCACTTCCAGGAACGCCGTATCCACATATTGAGGCTCGCGGGTACAGATTTCCGGTGACGGTGTCAATATCACCCTCATCCATGTGTTCTGCTGTCCCATCGACAGAATAACTTTATCGTTCTGCAAACTGATCACTTCGTTATATGGCGAAGATTCCGACTGCAAATCAAAAATATCGTTATACCATCTATATGTCGGATTTAAGCCGGCGGTCTTATCCGGATCATCAATCCAGAAAGAAACCGTATCCCCCGGACAGAATTTGCGTGTCGGATCGACAGACGTACGTAATTTCCAGTTCAAATCCGTGTATTTGGTCGCCTTCAAGCGCAAATAACGCTTACAAACCGTATCACAGGCTCCATCTACGTAAGCACAAAGAGCTATCGTGATATTATCCTGCCATTCGGCTGGCGGAACCCAACTCAACACGCTGGAATCCGACAAGAATTTCATTTCTCCCCAGCGTCCGTCGTCTGTGCTCAGTCCATCTACCGTCCATTTATACACAGCATCCGTCACATCGACTTCGGGATCATCAAAAACCAGACGGGCACAAACCGAAATACGCGATCCCGGACAATACCAGCCATCTACAGCAACGGTCGGATCGGTTTCGGGACGGATACCCTGACACATTTCCCATTCCACATCCGCAATATCGAAACATTCTTTTACATTCAGCAAGAATGCCGTATCCACAACACCGCAATTATTAGATACGATGCATTGTAATTGCGTTCCGTTCCAGCTTCTCGGCACATCTCCCAACACTAAAGTATCGGAATGCGATCCTTTAATCGTAGGCTGGTCGGACGGAGCATCGTACAGCGTCATCCAGGACGATCCTGTCCAGCGCTGCCATTCATACGATAATCCTTTACCACTGGCTTTCACGGCAAAAGTCACGCTCTTACCAATCGCAATGCTACGAACGGTTTTAGTGGTTGAAAGAATTTTCGGCGGTTCGTTCACTACCACGGTAGTCGTCGCCGTATCGGCACATCCGTTTATCAATTCTTTACCTGTCACCACATACTTGATGGTTCCACCGACATTAGGCTGGTCACTGATGGTAGGCCCTGTCTGTCCGGTATTCCAAACAAACTCGGTTGCCGTTCCTCCTGCGGTGAGCTGCACCGTTTCGCCCAAACAAATATTTTGCGGATTGGCATTGATCGTTACCGTCGGTTTTTGTATAATCGTTACGGTTACATCCTGAGTAGCCTTACATCCCTGGTCTGTTGTTGCAGTTACGGTATAAACACCCGAATTATTCGGATAGAAAGCTTCACCGTTCTTCACGTTATTATTCCATTCGTACTGCGTATTGCTCAACTGACTGTTTGCTGTCAGGGTCAAAGCATCTCCCTGGCATACTGTCTGAACATTTCCGTTCGCCACGGTTATAGCAGGAGTTGTATAGAACAATGCCTCGATAGAAGTCGGGTTCACCTGTGTCGGAGTCACTTCCAAACCATTTTTAAAGGCCTTAAAATTTTGAACAAAGTAAGTATCCTGGTCATTCAAGGTAATTGAATACTGCCAGGGCCCGGCTCCTGTAAATTGCTGGTCTAATCCTTTGTTGTTCTTCAAACTGAAAGAATAGGTAGAACCACCGGAGGCTTTCATTTTCAATATCATACTTTCTCCCGAATCGGCACATTTTCGATCCAGTTCCAATTCCAGGACAGCACCGCTCACCGGTCTTTCCACAATCACCGTTACATCTTTCTGTGCGCGGCAACTGTTTCCGGTCGAAGTTGTCGTAGTCGCGGTGACGGTATAAGTTGTCGTCGCAGTCATGGGACGGGTATATACTTCTTTACCGTTAGGTGAAACAAGTGAGCTGCCTGTTTCCGTCCAGGTACAGTTCGCTGTAATCGGACTGGCGGAAGCCGTCAGTTTCAACTCATCCCCATAAGCAACCGTCGTTCCCGATACTCCTGCCGTAACATTATATACATCCAGAGAGTTAATAACAGGATTAGCGATAACGGTTATCGTTACGTTTTTAGTAATCGAAGGCACAGGATCTACCGTAGCATTATCGGAGATAACCACCTGTAAACGATGCGTCCCTACAGAAGCAGAAACAATCGTCGGATTACGGTCTGTCATATTTCCCAGTACGATATCCCCGGAAACTACACTCCATACAAAACCATAATTTCCAGAGCCACCTTTCAGATCGTTGATCGTGACCGTTCCTCCCGCTCCTTCACAGATTTCGACATCGGGCACGTCACAAGTAATACCCGGAATGTTTTGGATAACATTAATTTCAATCACCGAATCTATTACGCAAGTACCCAACGTTGCCGTTACCTTATAAGTGGTCTTTACAGCACTTGTGAAAGGGCCGGCATCGATCGCAACCGTTCCCTGTCCCGTAGGAGTTCCTGTCATCGGACTACCTGTCCAGGTCAGCGTTGTATTTGCCGGAGAAGCCGACGCACTTAAATTAACGGAATTTCCAACCCGGGCTGTCTGCGGGGTTGCCGGCAGCGCAACAAATACCGGAACTGGATTTACAGTTACCGTAAATTCATCCTGAGCCTGATTGTTCTTATTATCTTTTACATTGAACTTCACAGTATATGTCCCCGGCACCGTAGCAGGATCCACCGTAATCGACGTTCCTCCCGTATTTTCCGTAAACCGGAAAGCAGGATCATCGCAACTCCAGGTGTAATCTTTATAAGGCTGAGAACCTCCCGAAATTTTTCCTGCTGTTGAAATTGTCGTCGAAGCTCCGGCACAAATTGTCTTATCATCCAGATTCACTTTAAATTCTGTTCCACTGACAGGCACACACGCCTCTTTTTCGGCAGGACATTTCCCCTCTGCATTAGTCACCGTCAATTTGAAACACGGATTTCCTAAAGTCAAAGGCTTACTGGTCGCCGTCAGCTGATCTACCGATATGCCGTCGATCTTATCCATCGGAGTCCAGGTATATTTCGTACCTGCCGGTAAATTACCTCCTGTTACAACGATATCTACCTGACTACCGGGCAATACACTCGTTCCGTCGTCCGGAACCAAACTACCATTCAAATAAATTCCAACCCCCGTCAAAGTAGGCTGAGGAGCAATAACGATCTCTATTTCGTTTGAAGTCGCCGTCTGCGCTCCTTGTTTTATTTCCACCGTAGCGTGATAAGTTCCCGGTGTCGTCATCGTAATTTTAGGAGTGGCCGATTTATTATTATCGAAAGTCAATCCGTCTCTCGAAGTCCAGGTATATTCGATTGTCCCGCCAGAACCTCCTCCGGGAGTACAGGATAGGGTTGCCGTAGTCGAACCGGCACATATATAAGCGTCATTTGCCGTTACGGACAATTTTCCTCCGGTAACCGTATAGGAAACGTCATCTTTTCCTTTACAACCAAAGTTATCCGTCACTTCCACCGTATATTTTCCATTGGCATCTAAAGCAACGGTAGTAGCCGTAGCCGATTGATAACCTCCATTAATTTTAGCAGACGGCGACCATTCCCACGCGTTTTCAGAAGCGCCTGCCGAAGGGTTCAATACCACATTACAACTTAAATTAGCAACAGCACCGTAAGCAAAAGCCGAAGGAGTTGCAGAGCCATCCATCAAAGCAGTTACCGTCACCTCATGACCAACATGGCTGACAGCCTTCTCATCGCTTTCACAGTTATTGCCGTCTCTGATCTTCACCGTATAATTGTTCGTACCTGCCGTTAAGACCGCATCGGCTTTCGATTTATCGGCTCTCGGTGTGGCATTTGCAGACCACACATAATTCAAGGTAGCCGACTGGTCTAAAACCGTAGTAGAAGCGGCACCTCCCTGGGCAACCAACTCGATCTGGTCGTTTTTACAAACTTTAGCCGGAGCAGTAACAGACAGTCCGGTCAAAGTCGGTTTTCCATAAATCTTAACAGTCGTTTCTTTCGTTACCACGACACCTTTAGCATCCGTAACAGTCAATTTCACCTGGTAAGAACCGGGAGTTCCCGTAGCTGCCGAAGTAATACTGCCGGTTGTTTGAGTATTGTTTGGTGCAAACGTCAACCCGGCAGGCGTCGAAGATAAAACATAATTGTAAGGAGCCGTGCCTTTCTGAATAGTTGCCTTCACGGAAACACCTCCAGCTACACCGTCACACACACTTCCTCCGGTCAGAGAAGCGATAGTCACTTCCGAACCAGCGGTCACCGTATAAGTTACCTGATTACTCTCCACGTTTTTACAATAATTGTCGGAAGCCGTAACTTTGTAAGACAACGGAGAAGTCGTCGAAGTTAGCGCCGTTGAAGTAGCCGTAGCAGAGGTACTCGGAGTTTTCAATGCACTGCCCGACCAAACATAATTCGTGACCGTTCCTCCAGCACCAGCAGGTGTCTGGGTCGGAGCCGCCGTCATAGCCACCTCTGTGCCGGAAGTATAGCTTCCGCTATTGGGTGTTAAAGCCAAAGATAATTTATGCCCTTTTAAAGTATGAGTCGCTGTCGAAGGGCACTTCGAATCGGAAACGGTAAGGGTATAAGTCGTCCCTGCTGCCGTCGTAGCTACAGAAGAATTTGCGACCACTCCGGTAGAAGCATTGACAGAACCTCCGCTCCAAACATAACTGAGTGTTCCTCCCCCTGTTCCTGCTGTGGCAGTTCCATGCGTTAAAGTGGTATTTCCACTGTTGGTATTCGCACACACATCGGTTTCAGCATTCGTTATGCTTACGCCACCCGGACGCGTATATTCATTTACCTGAATCGACGCAGTTGCCGGACACAAACCTGCATTACTGGTAGCAATAACTTCATACTTTCCTACCGTTTTTATATTGTTCAATGTCGTTCCGGTACCTACATTCGTCCCCGATCCGTTTTTCCATTGATAAGTGTATGAACTACCTACGGAACCTACTTTCAGAGCAACCGTTTCTTTATCACCCGTACCCTGGCAATAGTATGCGGCTGCTCCATCGGTTTGCTGGGCATTAACCACCTGAATCGCCAGGTTCGGGGTAGCTCCCACCACCAAAGCAGCTTCAGAAACAACCGTCGATGTGGCATTCTCTATTAACTGTACTTTATAATTACCTCCGGCCGTTCCAGTATTGGCAGAAATTTTCAACGAGTTAGCCAAAGCACCTATCGTAAAATCGCCAGACTTATCTGCCCCCCCCGCATTCACTACTTTAATCGAATACTTAGCCGCTAAATCGGCAGGAGCATCGTCGATCGTGATATTGTCTGTCGTTACTGTTACTCCAGCACAAATTTGTCCGCCACTCACCTTGATAGAAGGCGGAGTCGCAGCAGGCGCCGTCATTGCTAAATAAAACATCATATCGTTAGGGTCCGTAAAAATTACCCCCGAAAATCCATCGTAAGTAACCTTTTTCGAACCGCTCCACCCCGCTGCACATGCCGGAGAATTTAGCGTTGCTTCTACCGTAACTTCCTCACCGGCTGTAAACGGAGATTTTCCATGCAATTCAAACAAATTTATAGAAATAATTACAACTCCTCCTCCATTGTCCGTAAACGAAACGTCTCCCGTATTTCCAGGATTCGCAACTTCACTCGAATTTGCTTTTGAAACCGTCCAAGTTACATCACTAAGCTGTACATTACAGCCGGAAGGCAATCCTTGAAAAGTTAAATAAACAGCCGGAGCCTGTGCCGACGCATTCTGACTATACAATGCTATTATCGCAAATAATAATGTGACAATAATTCGTTTCATACAATTCAATAATTTTATTTCCAAGTCATACCGGAAACAGTATTTCTTAAATTCACCCCAATCACTTGTAAAGGATATAAGGCAGTCTTATTACCTGTAATTGTTCCTATTGGCAGTTTTGTTGTCAATGATGTTCCCTGAGTATCAAATAACCATCGGTTAAGCTGCATCACATCAGTAAAGTCAGAACTAAATAAATCGTCTATCTCTAAAATATGCGCTTTGGAAGGTAAAGTATAAATCCAATTCACATTGTTTACCGTAGTATTCGTTCTCAATATATTGAACTCTACTTTAGGCAAAGTTCCGTACTGCATAAATTTACTTGCCGTCTTAGGCCTGATAACCATCATAGGAATATCCATCGTGAACACGGTTCCCATAATCTTGTCTGTACTACCCATATATGTATTCAATTTTAAAGTCTGGCTTAAATAATCGAATTTATACATCTGAATCATCAACTGTGCATCTGTTTTATTGATTCTTCTGGCAACTTCCAACATGGTCGGACAATCCATTTTATCAAAATCAAAATACACTGCCATGTAGTTATCACTTGTTTTCGTAGCGTTCAAATTCAAGTCGAACAAATAATATCCTACCGTATCACTGGTAGCCTTTCCTTCCCACGCACGTCCCTGAATCGTTCTACCTGAAGTTGCATAATAATACTTCAACGTATCGCTCATATCCGGCTCCGGCCAAATAGAGGTGGTCATCGGTAAATTAGTAGCCGTAGCTTCTTTGTGATATTTCTGATCTCCTGTGTATCTGGTTGTTGTACAATAAGGATCCCATATACGGCTCCAAATGGTATAAGAATCACCGGAACCACCGCTCACATAAAGTCCCGCCTTTACAAAACTATTGTTTACGGTATCGATCTTCAAGGTCGGCGCTTCAGGATACAAATATACAGGCATGGTATCCGAAGTCATACAAGTAGGAAGTTCCTTATTGGCTACAACGATGATAATAGAATCATCTTTCTGAACGTTATTCAAAATCGCAGCCGTAGCACTTCCCTGAACCTGTGCAGGTAACCAGTTTACATTCGAATTGAGGGCCTGATCATAATTATAGGTAGCCACTCTCTGTTGTACGGAAGCACCTTTTTCAGCCATAATATAAGGCAAGCCTACAGATTCTCCGGCAGGAGTCCAAGCGGCCAATTCAACCTTCGGTTTAAAATAAACCTTAGAAGATACAGAACCTTCGGACGAACATCCACCACTCTTCGGCGTTACGGTCAATTTCACTCCGTATTCTATTGAAGATGCCGTAAATGCAGGAGTTTTTTGTGTCAAATAAAGCGTATCTTTAGTTACACCATCTACCTTTTGCAGATAAGTATCTCCGCTGGTCAATGTCCATGTATAATCGGCATTGCTACCTGCATCAGAGAATATCTTGACCTGACCACAGCTATCAACCACCTGTAACGGACTAAGTTTTAATGCCGGAGAAATCACTTCATCCACTCTGACAGAATCGAGAGAACGGCAATATTGCTGGCTCTCCGCGATCACTCTCACAGAATACGGTGTATCCATAAGTACGGCAGGCCATGTATAGCTGTTCCCCGTTATCGATTCATCCACCCGTCCGTTAATAATCCAGGTATATTTTTTCACAGGCACGCCGTTTTGTACTTTCACGACTAAACTGCTTCCTGCACAATAGCTTCCGCTATTATCAGAATCCACAACCAAATTAGGCAGTACCCCTTCGACCACAACGATATCCGCACGTGCAGCAGCAATCAAAGCTCCCTGTCTTACCATCACGGTATAAGAATATGTCTTTGCCGCCAATGAAGCTCCGGTAGGATTAAATACCGGTTCGGCCACATTGTATGCACTCAGATTTCCATCGTTAGGCAACCATTCATAAGTCGGACTATCGGACGCAGAAGCCCAAACTTCCGTATGGATTCCTAAACGATTTCCTTTACAGATCGTATCCGGAGACGGGATCACTTTCACGAACAATTCATTGTCCGCACCTCCCGGAGGCTGTACATTGATTGTTTCCACAGTTACCTCGGCAGAACCCACACAGTTATTGGCATCTACTCCGTAAACCGTATATTTCTGTTCAGCTGTATTCAATATCACCGTATATGGAGAACGTAAGGTAGATTCATTGTCTGCCAGTTTATCTTCCGGATTCCATTTCCAGGAAATAATATTGTCGCTGGTATTCACCATCAAAGCTGTTCTCGTACCATTCGGAATTTTCTGATCCACTCCGGAAAGCACAGGAGCCGCAGCCGCTTTAGCAGTCAAGGTCAACGGATTAGCCACTGTAGAACCCGTTTTTCCAGAACCATCCGTAGCCGTAACCTCTACATAATAAGCCGATCCGATATCGCTGTTCTTTACGATTAATTCTTTTCCTTTTTCACCCGGAATGGCGACACCGTCTTTATACCAGGTATATTCCAAATTACTTTCGTCGATATCCGTTACGGTCGTCGCTTCCAATACAGCATCTCCACCTGTACAATAGTCTCCATATTTAGAAGCAAGAGTGATAAACAATGCATTCCCATCCAAAGTTATAGTCTTGGAAATCTGCTCGGAATGACAACTATATCTATCTTCAACACGAACCTGGAAATAATACGGACTCGAATCCTCGTCTGCACCGGTAGCCAATACCACATTACTTGTAGCAGAAGTCGCTGCGCTTGCAGAAGTACCTCCGTCATTATAGGTAGGTGGAGTGGTTTGTGCCGGTCCCTCGTGTTTCCATATATATTTATAATTTGCAGAAGTCGTCTTTACCAGGTTTGCAGTAACAGATACCTGGTCGCCGGGATGAACCGGAGAAGAGGTCGAAGCTGCATCCCATTCTAACTTCGGCTGAGGATATACCTGGAAGCTTTGTATAATCGTGTTGGAAGCAGGACATCCTGCCAAAGACACAGCAGACACCTTAAATGTCAGATAAGCAGAATTTTCTACCGTATGTTTATAAGTTGCTCTGGTATATGCGCTTCCATCCGTATTCGTTACTTCCGTATCATTTACATACCACGTACAAGCTCCCAAAGTAACGCTGGGATCTTTTGCAGAAACTGTAAGTTCCGTTTCGTTAGAACATAAATAATCGCCGGCTCCGCTCAGATATCCGGTCAGTTGCAATTCAGGAGCTACCGTATTCTGGACCGTAATATCCGTCGCGCGATCTACTGCAGTCACCCCGTTCTCGTCCGTTACCATCACCAACAAATTCATCTTCGTATCGGCCGATACGGAATTTATTGTCAATTGCGGATTTTCCAAGGTTTTGTTATTGATAGAGCCTAATGTCGCACCCCATTCCCAGGCGTTGATTACTCGTCCGTTAGGTATGACCTCAGCATCCAATGTAACAATACTTCCCTTACACAACAGAGACGGTCTATCGATATTAACCGCTAACTCATATCCCGGAGCGGTCACACCGATCTTCACGTCGTCCGAGGTACTGGTACAACCGTTGTTATCGATCACATAAGCCGTAAATGTCGTTTCTTTTGTCAAGGGTTTGGTTTGCGGATTAGCCGTATTGATACCGTTTGTCGTTAAGTCGTTAGCATCCGACCAAACCCATGAAGTCGGATTCCCCGATATTACGGTTCCCAATAGGTAAGTGCTCGTTCCATGAGCAATCATCCTATCTGCCCCGGCAGATATTTTCGGAGCAGCCGTATTTATTTTCTTCACCAGCACCGTATCTCTACGGATCAACTGATTTGGCGACGAAGCATCCGTCACTTTTACGACAATTTTTGTATCGGCAGTGAAAGCCGTGGTCGAAATAAACTTATTGACAGCCGTTCCACCCGCTGAAGTAACCTCGACCGGTCCCTGCAAAGGAGACGATTCACTCCCTTCTTTATACCAAGTGAAATTATACGGCCCGGAACCACCCGATACGGTTGCGCTCATCACAGCCGTCCCACCCGTACAATAATTAACTTCTTTATTCGCCAATGTCAGCAACAAACCGTTATCGTTCAGGTCGTTTTTCGATACTTTGACAGAATCGGAACGCTCACAATTATTGTTATCGGTAACTTTTACCTTGAACCAATATTCCGGCAAATAAGCTCCTTCCAATTTATATTCGTTAGGATTCTGAGTATTAGATGTTTGTATTCCGCCAGCCGGAGATGCCCATGTGAATTTATATCCACTGCCATTCGTAGCTTCTACGGCAGCCTTCAAGGTCTGTCCGCTCATATATGCACTTGCCGGAGTTTCCGTCCATGCCAGATCGAAACCTTTCACCGAAACAAAAGCTTTAGCATTTGCGGTATCGGAATAACAATAAGTAGAAGCATTCGTCTTAGCGGCTACCCATACCGTATAATCACCGCGGTCGGCAAATGTATATTCCGGCCCGGCATTTAATTTGGTGGTATATGCGTTCGTGGTATTATTCTTTATATACCAGTCATAAGATGCTATCGCAGTAGAGTTCGCATTTTCAACCTTTACCGTTTGTTCCTGACATACCAATCCCCCGGTAGCCAATCCTTTAAAGCTCAATTCCGGACCTTGCAAATTCAAAACATTTACCTGCACGGAACCGATTCCTTTATTACCGGTTGTCAAATCGGTAACCACGACAACTCTTGTCAAAGAGAAAGTCTTCCCTTCGTCAATATAAATAACGGCTTCCTGTCCGGTGGTAGAATAACCGAAAGAGTAAGAATCCTCTGTCCATTTATAAGAATAGTGTCCGCTTCCCCCTTCGACTTTCGCTATCATACGGGCTTTCCCTTTGTCACATACCGGATTTCCAACAGCTTCCGCCGTTACCTTTAAGCCACTTTCCCCGATGTTTACCTGGGTTGTCGCCATTGAAATACATCCGTCATAATGAGTGGCGTACACTTTAAATGCCGTGTTTTCTTCTATTGCCTTGGTTTCCGGGTACTGCACCTTATTCCCTCCGGTTGCAAACATATCTTCAGGCATCCAAAGATAACTTTGCGCCACGCTGCTATTAGCTATCAATATCGTTGTATTCCCACGTTTCACAGTCAATGGGCTTTCGGTCGTCACCACATCGCCCGATGCAATGCTTCCACTGGTTGTCACTGTAATCTGAGCGGTACTCATACCCCGGTTGGTGTACACTCTCACCTGATAATCTCCCGCACTTTGCGCAGCAAATATATTTTCATTGTTTTCAACGGCACGAATAGAATCCTGACGTACCCAGTTGCTTCCCTCTTTTTTATACCAGGCATAGCTCAATACAAAATTTCCCGAAGCAGTTCCGGGGCAGGTCAGAGTGGCCTTTGCCTTTAACAAAGCAACTCCGTTCGTACAAATCGTAGGCGACGCACTGCCGTTTAAATCCGTAACACCAGCCACAATACCACAACCACCCGGATCCTGTGTCAGATTAAAGTTCGCTGTCGCAGAACAAGTCGTGTTTTTATCGGTAACCACTACACTACCTATGTATGAATTTGCCGTTGCCGAAGTGATCGTATAGGAATCGGTGGCACTTACCGAAGTGGAGCCCAATTTCCATTCGTATGAGTAATTAGGATTGCTCTCAACACTCAATTTAATCATATCTCCCTTATAATAGGTATTGCCCGACATCGTTATTCCCAACAATGGCAATTCTTTCTTGATAGAAGCATCTACGATTGCCGGAGCAGATCCTCCCTGTAAATTAATGGAGGCATTCACCGGACAAGCCCCGGCATCGTTCGTCACCGCTTCGAAATTATACGCCGTCTGTACCGCCGGTAAAGCAACGGTATAAGTCAGGGAGTGCCCTTTCGAAGTGGGATCCGTTCCGATCGTCCAGTTAAAACCTGTAAGTTCGTTGGTCACATTGGTAGGCGCTCCGCCATTAGAAATCTGCGGAGTTAAAATCACCGTTTCTCCGGCACAGGTTTTACTGTTGTCATAAGCCAGCGTAATAGTCGGAACACGATATACCGTAATCGTCTGGCAATATTTATCACCATCGGCAGCTCCTGCCAATTTAGGTACTCCGCAGAGTTTATAGGTGCCATTTACATTGGCAGCCCACGTAATCGTAGCCTGTCCCTTCGCGTTAGAAACTACGGTTCCCACACTTGCACCCGCAGCACTTCCAGCATTGTCTTCCAATGTCCAGACAATGTCGTCGTAATCTCCTGTCACAGTAGCTACAAAAGTTTGTTCCATTCCGGCACAAGCTTTATCCGAACTGGCAAGAAGCGTAATTTTAGGACTATCGGGAGTGTCGTCTCCGATTTGTACATCTGCATTACCAGACTGAACCACACAGGCAGGCTGATTGGAGGTACTCACCACTAAACTTCCCGCAGAACCTCGAGGAGTATCGGATTTTCGCAAGGCAATCCCCGTTTTTCCCGAAGCACCACTTTGTATTTTCCAACGCACTTGTCCAAAACGAGAATAAGCACCTGCAGCAGAAAATACATATCCATCGCTCATATCCATCACATTTAATACCAGGTAATGATCTCCCAACGAGGGGTTATCCACCAGGTCTTTGGTCATTGAACACCAGGATGTGTTGGGGTCCCAAACCGGGTCGAATACAAAAGAGACATCATTAACATTGGTACTCAAAACCGTTTTATCGTAATCGAACGATAAGGTGGTAGCGAAAAGTGTTGTAATAGGACGTGAATTACTAACTAAAGCCCATCTTGCTATTCTGGAAAAAACAATATCAAAAACAAAATAGTCTCCTTCAATCTTTGCATTCTCCAAACATACTTCTATCGCATTGTCCCAGTTAGAGCCATATTCTCCTCCACAATAATCTGCCTCGGTCGGAATATTTTCCTTTCCATAGAATACCTGCGCAGGTAATTCTATAAATCCCAGTAAAAAAATCAATATGAATATATATCTTTTCATAGTCGATCAATAATGTTGAACAGGGTTACCCGCAGAAAATTTAGACCGTGTCTTATTATAATCCGCAATATTAGCGTCGATATCAAAATTGATATCATATTTACTGTAAGTTCCAGAAAATTGATTTGTCAATATTTTATTGGCATCACTCAACCCTATCATCCCATCCTTATCCACATCCCCAAGGTGTAATGCAGCCCTTCCATCTTTTAAAAGAGCATAAGGCAATATGGAAGACACGCCCATATTCACATAATTGAAAGCCGGAGCTGTGAAATCGGCCATGACTGAAGCCGTCGCATCAGTAGAGGATGTTTTCAGAGAAACAGCCGAACTCGACATGGTTCCAAGATGATTTCTATGTTCCACAACAACATAGTAATTACTTTGAGGAAGGTCTTTAAAGGTTAAATAAGGTTTGCCGTCCAAACTATATACCATCCCATCTTCCCGCAAGAAAGCGGAAACGGTATCGACAGCCTGAAACAAACTACCCACATTAGAAGGATCCCGCAATTGAATGCACACCCAGTCGATAATTTTTCCTCCGATATTAGGCAAAGCGGCACAGGTCTCCGTGTTGTAAGGAGATTCAAAATGCCCGCCCACATTACGTTTAAAAATTACCGATAGGTCACTATACATATCCGAATTCGAAGAGAATGTGTATCCCCCTTCCAATAAGACTTTCAAACTTAAATAGTATAGAGAGCTCAGGTTTATTACCTGTTCGAATTCCATTTTACAGGTCGAACCGTCTTCACCGTTCACGTTATAGCGATATACGATCGTGTCCCGGCAACCGTCGGGATTCGAACAAGAGGTATTGGGAGCCGTATATTCTTTGGTAAAAGTATTCAAAGTCCCCAATGCCGGCTGTTTCAGCTCGTATTCTGAAAAAGCAGAGTTCAACTTAAAAACTTCTCCCACAGAAAGCGTAGTATCGGTAATGACAGCGACCAATGTTTCGTCCTGAGGAATATCCTGGATATAAACCGTATCGTATGGAGCATAAGCCCCTCCGTTCATACACCCTCTTTCTGTCGCAATAGATTGTATCCATAGCAATTTATCGGTAATCGAATCGGCAGTAACGAGAGTCCCCCGGTACAGACATTTACCGTTAGGAGCATTTTGTCCCGCCACAACCTGCCATGTAGTTACATCGGCATCTCCTTCTCCGGCATTTCCTAAAGCGTCTCTCCACACATAATTTACCACCATTTTGTTCCCGATCACATCTTTATCCGTGTTGCACTTAGGCCCGAAGAAGAAAAACGAAACGATCGCTCCCGTAGAAGGACATTTCATGACCGTATCCGTACGATCATGAGCTCCGATGTTCGTGGTTAAATAATCCGCCCGTTTGGAAGGCGAAGAGGTTGCAAGCCATCCCTGGATCCGTTCAAGGATCAAGACCTGTGTTTTCCCGTCCAGTGAAGTCCGGGGAGCAGAGCCGGTGGAGGGATCGGACAGTTCACACTGAAAATAGACACTATCCATAGACAGGGGGACATTCATAACATGAAGCGTATCCACCCTTTCCAAACCATCGTTCGCACAAGCGATATGATAGGACAAGTTACCCCATTTAGCGGAGTTCGCCACATCGACCACATGTACCTGTCCCGACACGGCGTTACCCGTTATATCGCTATAAAATTTTACACCGTTTCCGGCTTTGTACTGCTCGATACAATCCGGTTTATCCGACATATACCAGGCAATTTTCAACTGGTCGCCGGCCGAATGCCCTTTTGCCCATATTTTAGCTTCACCTCCTTCACATACATACACTTTTTCGGTATGATCCACCAGGATGATGTCTTTATCGGGATTCATTTTAATGTTACCTTCATAGGTCAGGATCAAAGGCTCTCCGATAGTAGATTGTCCACCGGTAGCCAGCGTATCCCAATATAAACCCGGATTCTGGGCCGGATTGCTCATGCGCATTTTAATCTGGCAAAGTTCCGTCGGCTGCATATAAGGAATTTCCACGACTCCCATCCCGTTGTTCAATCCTGTCGTCTTGTTTTTCAGGGATATGGCAAAACGGCGGGCATAGTATCTCGCCGTGATATCCAGAAGATTCGTTCCGGGTGTCGCCCAGGGACCGGACACAGGTACATCCACTTTGGGATGATGACGTTCAATCTGTGGAGCAGTTCTGGTATCGAAAACTACATTTTCAATCCAAAAATAAAGGTCGGTATTTCCTAAAGTAGTGTCCTGAATAGAAGCGATCACGGGATCTCCCCCCCGCCAATCCTTATTTGTACGCCAAAACATAACAGAGTATGTCAAAAATTCTCCATCAATTTTTGCACTGTCAATTTTAAACGTCAGTGAATCGGTATAAATCTGAGCAGACACCTCCTGTGTGGGTAACAGGAATAGGCATATCCCCAGCAACATACTGGAACACAACCATTTAATGGGTTTTATACACATTCTATACACTTTATTTATGACAAAGTTAATATTTTTTTATTAAAAATCGTCTTTTTTGTCCATTTTTAGGGAATCGGGTCGATCTCCGAGAACCGGTCACGGTTCAAATACAACAGCCAGGCGTCCTCGCTCGATCCATAACTATCCAACTGATCGATAGAAGGCGAATATCCGGCCGGGAAATCTACGATACCGTCAAAATTTACATCATAAAGACTATAAGACGGGCTTGAAGTCCGCTTAAAGAACGCGGCGTTCGGGTTCGACATACTAACCAACTGAGCTATTTTATTGATATCCGTATATGCCGGAGCCATCGCCCACAGCTTATTATAACCGTTAAAGGTGGCAATATCCCAAACGTGTTCTTCCAATTTGCTGTCTGCACTCTCCAACCAGAAATTGCTTGAATAGATACCGAACTGTACCACAACAGGAGCGGCTCCGGCTGCCGTGAGCTGTAGCGCTTTCGTCATCACCGGTAAATGGTTCCTGTGGAAAATAGCTATGTTGTAAGTATCTCCATACGTACCCGTTCCCTTCATTTCTATCGTTCTACTGCCGTTACGCGCCACGACACTACCGTTATTCAACAGCATACAGGTATCGCGTGCCGCAACGATCCATGTTCCGTCATCTTTCCGCTTACGGGCTTCTATAAATACCCAATCGATAAATTTCGTTTCAATGCCCGGATTGGTCGCCACGATGCCGGCTAAGCCGTAATCAGGCAATACTCCCTGCGCATAGAGTGAAGAACTCATCAAACCTGCGGCTAACTGGGATGAAGTGATATTCGTATTGATATATCCCGCCATCGCCCCACCTAAATACAAGCCTTCGATCTTAAGGAATCCGGAAGGAGCGAACACCAAACGTTTCGTAACCGTCCCGCTCGAAGCCATAGAACATCCTACCTGATCCTGGCAATCGAATACATAGTATCCCTCTCTCTTGACTACAATAACCGTATCTTTGGCATGCACAATGTATTCGGCAGGCCCACCGTAAATCGGCAAGCTTTCTCCCTGGAATAACTTTAATTTCCAAGGTGCTTTTCCATAGGTCAGCGATACTCGGAATTTCACGCTATCCCCTTCCGGCAAATTATAGACAGAGGTCACATCGCTCCAATATCCATTGCCGTATGCAGGATGCGAACCTTCTACTTTCAGCTGTGGCAACTGACTTATAGTAATCGCCGTTCCCGGTTGCTGGCCGGTCAGCGTACATCCATAGGCATCGACCAAATCCCGTACGACATATTGGACAACAGAGTCGTTCGCCGAAATGTAGAACGGAATTCTCTGACGCGGGTAATCGAGCACTGTCCCCACAGGGTCTCCCCCTTCCCATCCCGGAGTGGCAAACGGATCGACAACTCCATCGCGTCCAAGCCTGCTGGTTTCCACTCTCAGGTATTTAAACGGAGCGGCTCCATGCATTTCCACATATACATGCGGAGGTGTATTGCTGGTACATATAATCGTATCCAAAGGTATCATTCTTGCCGAAGGCGCTGAATCGATGGTAAATATCACCGGATACAGAGTGACGTCGTTACATACTCCACCCGTGGAATACGTCACTTCATAGATGCCCGGCCCATCGCTTTGCAAAATGTAAGGTTCTGTCCAATCCCGCTGAACGGTTGGGCTGGCAGGGGCTCCCGGATTCTGCTTCGTGATATGGAATATTCCATTCGACGGCGTAGGCCCTAATACGGATACCAGATTAATAGGCAGGTTACAATGTCCGTAATTTACATCTCCGATAGGCACTTTCCAATTCACCGTCGATTTCTCTACAATATTCACATTGAGAATCTCAGAGTCCATCATGAAGACAGGACAAGCGTCGTCCATCGTCACCCCGTTGTTCAGGTCTTTTATCGTCACCTTATACTGGGCGGCTCTAAATGCCGGGATCGTATATTCATATCCCTTATTCATATCGATGGCTTCTACATAGAACGGATTTACATTCACCCATTCATTGTAAATTTCCCAGTCGGTCATCGCAGCGGTTTTGTGCCATATCGTCACTTCAAACGGGCCAGTACCTCCTTGCACTTTGGCGAACAGGGGCAATCCCGCACCGGAACACAAGGTCGTGTCCCGTTTTCCACCCGGCAATGTCAGCGTAGCAGACGAATTAGCCCGCTCCGATATTTTAAAGATCGCCATATCCTTGCCGGCATAATTACATACGCCGTCATTAAAGCTCTTTATGACATAATCCCCCGGCAACAATCCGGTTACAGTATCCTTCGAGAATCCGGCGGTCACACTCCGTGCTATCGGGTCGTAATCATCCCGGTAGAGTTCATAACTCCAGGCTCCCGCCATATATGGATGCCCATGGCTATCCAAAACACTCACATATACGGTAGCCGTCGAGTCATAGCATACCCATGTTTCAGGCTTCACGTCGATTGTCCTTTTACCTTCGATTTCCAGGATCACCGGAGTAGAAACAGCTCTGCCGCAATTATTATAGACAATACATCTTAATGTATCCCCGGCATATTTTTCCTCCGTTTCGAGGAATAAACTATTCGAATCCTCCCATTCATATCCGATACCCCGGGATATCGTATCCACTGTACCGTCTTGCCGATAAAGTACCCAACGGAACTGCAAATCGCTACCCGTTGCGGTGATGGAAGGCGTATAGAAAGCTCCCTCACACATCTTGCCTGCCGTAGCGGACAAATCGGTAATAATCGTAGCCGGAGTGTTTATCCGAACCCAAGTGCTGTATTTGTACTTGATCCTTCCACAATCGGTACTCACGACACAAGAATAAAGTCCCGATTTCGTGTGGTCGTTCGGCACGATATACGAATCCATCAGTTCTCCTCTGGCTACCGTATCTATCTGGGTAGAGCCGGCAGGAGTAAATAACCAAACATAATCGTAGATCATCGTTCCGGTTAAAGTCACCGCCAATTTCCGGTCGTCTTCACTGACAGGATCACCTTCACAGAAGGTCATTTCTTCCGGCCACGGTGTCGTATGCTTGATATTAGTAGCGACTTCGACTTCCATATCTTTATAAGCGCTCGTCGTGAAGTCGTTACAGGTATTGTAATAATAAACCCTATAAGTTACATGGGATACACCCTCCGGTACAACAACCGTTGTATCCGCTTTATAACCTACCGTTTTTGCCGGTTGTCCTGCAATCAATTCCTGCCATACATACCGTACGCCTGCCATCGGCGAAGTTCTCACCGATAATTGCAAAGGCGAAGATGAGCAGAGGTATTTATTTTCCAGGTATCCCAAATACTCTATCGTCGTATCTACAGCGATTTTATAAATCGGAATCAGGTCTCTATCTCCACACATTCCACTGATCTTTATGGAATAAAGACCGGCATCACCCGTCTGGAATGTCTTGGAATAAGCATTCGTCGTCTCTCCCGGAATCTCTTCGCCGTTAAAATACCATTGAACCGTATAGCCGGTAAGATTTACAGACATTGCTTTGGTCGTCCCGGAACAAATCGTATCGTATTTCAATACCAATGCAGCACTATCGACATGCCGTTCTATCTGCACAAAAACAGTATCTGCATAAACATTACAATAACCTTTCCTTACAGAGCCGCCGACACATACATAATAACCCTGATCCGCCATGGTAGCATTGGTAAATTCTAACCATGGGCGCGTACTCAATACCCGGCTCGGATTCTCCGCCCTATACCAAATGTAATCTCCATCATTTACACCGAAGAATTCACTATGGATCATGTCGGTAGAACCTTCACAAAGGTATTTTATACCCATCGGATTGAAACTCGTAGAGTCTTTGACATTCACAGTGATCTTAGGTTGTGTTTCCGCTGTTCCACAAGTATTAGACACTTTGCAATAATAGCTTCCGGAAGCTCCGATTTTCAAGTCTGCATCCCGTCCCACTGAAATCGCACCGGAAGTGGTTCCTACCCGATACCATTCGTACGACAATCCACAGCCCTCGGCTCTTGCCTTCAGCAACACGCCTTCTCCCTCACAGAATTCATAATAAGGATAAGTTACTGCACTTATCGTAACACTATTGTCAGCGATAACTTCAATCGGACCTTTCATCCATTTCGTACACTGACTAACCGTATTCCTTGCAAACACCCGGTATTGAGTGGACACATCGAAATCGCCTCCGTCACAAACCTTCGTAGAAGGAATGTTTTCCCATTCCAGGGTTTCACCTTCCACTGTACAAGTTTTCTGCCACATATTTCCCACATGATTCGGGTCCATGCCTTCCCGGCATAGATAATACTTCACTCCCTGCTGGGCGTTGAGCAGTTTAATCGTTCCACCTAATTTTGTATCGGCGCAATAATGAACATTATAGCTTTCAAATTCACATTCCCGGATCGTGTCCATATCCAAAAGACGTACGGTATCCATTCCGTTCACTTTCAAATGTGTTACACATTGAGGCCGTGAATAGTAGGTCGCGGTGATATAATATTCCCCCCGTTCGCACACCGGATAAGGGAACCACAAGGTGTCCCGGTCTCCCCAGCCCAAAATATAATTATCATGGTACTCGTAGTCACCGCTACCACTTACTTTCATTAAAGAATATTCCACATTGTTCTGATCGCCGACAACGGCAAAGCTGGTGCATTCCCCTTCGCAAACGGCATTCGCCGTGCTGATCACATCGAAATTAGTGGGCGGTACGGCTTCAACCACATCGAATTTGTGGTGACGACGACAACCGCCACGTGTCTGGAAGGTCAGTATATATTCGTATTTTTCTCCCGCAGGACAAAGGTGATTGAAAGATATCGTATCACTGATTCCATCCCCATGATAAAAACGAACCGTATCGTATTCCAATGCCGGAGAACCTAAACCTCCATCCCTCAATTCGAAAGTACATAAGTAAGGTGCTCCATACACTTCGATCTTTGCACCCGTTTCCGCCCCTTTACAATAATAATATGTATCATAAAGTTCCAGATCCGGCATGGTATCGACATAAACGGTGATCGTGTTCAGCATTTCCTGCTGGCAGGTTCCCAAATATCCGACAACAGAATAAACTCCGGATTCGGCAACAGGGAAAGAAAGCATTCCTCCGTCTTTCCGGAACTGCCTGTGGTCGGAATATTCTACTCCATCTTTCCATAAGGCATATTCGACCGTTTTCTCGGTTCTTCCCAAAATAATCTGTCCCGTATCCCCTTTACAGAGGTAAATATTGCCCTGGTCATATTCAGGATAACGCGTGATTTCATAAGCCTGAGGAGCCTGACCGATGGCAAAAGTAGGCTGCATCGTATCGCGACATTCTCTGGCGTATCCGCCTCCCAATCTTTCTATATTTTCAGCAATCACCCAATACCGCCCGTTCTCGGTTTGCGGTTTAAATGTCATGATTCCTGCATCCAAATAAGTGATCGTATCCACAGGATTTTCTTTGCTGTCGATATAAAGGTAATAGTTCTGATCCTCCACTTTATTGATCAATTCCACAATCAATTCTCCCTCGTTATTACAAATGCTTTGCCCCGTCAAGCCGGTTAAATGCGGCATCGGTTTATATTTCACGGATATAGATTGCATATTGGAACAACCTTTATAATCCATAACCAAACGGTATTCGTTGTAAGCTTTGTAACTTCCCAGGAATATTCTATCCGTCGAAGCGGCATCGGCATGATAAAACGTTAAAGAATCACGGTATCCGTTGTCCTTCAAACCGATCAGCACATAATCAGCGCCTGCGGTCGTCTGTGATACATACAAATTTTCCAACTCGTTCTCACAGGATTCTATGGTTGTATTGGCTGTATTTTCGGTAGATAGTTTTCCCGATGCTGTCGGAGTAACTCCAACGATGATCGTATCCAAAGCTACGTCGCCACAAACATCCCGTCCGTAAAGAATGTATTTAGAATCTTTAGAAACACGCCGTTCATAGTACGGTTTGATCATTCGCGGCCCAACACTCGACCAACGAATGTCGGCACCATTTCCCACGATAATATCGCTCATCAGGGTATCGGTCGTCGTAATATCTTTTAGATAGTAAGACCACCCCGGACTACTACACGGATAAATCAAGTCGGTGAGAGAAGTCACGGAACAAGTAGGACGTTCCTGGATCAGGTCACAAATCGCCAGTTCGGTAATCTGTACCTGACCGTTCATCCAAGCAGTGCATCCGGTTCTCGTATCTGTAGCCAAGACAGTATATATCCCGGTTTCATTGTGTGCACCGAACGACAGTTCGTCACCCGTTCCCTGCAAGGAGTCGATCAGTGCCGTATCCCGGTATAATTCATATTTTCTACCGACCTGACTTCCTTTTAGTTTAATAACTCTTTCCTGCTCACAGGCGGCGTAAAGAGTAAAGTCTTTAGGCGCTTCTTCCGCCGTAACGGTAAAAGTTGTAGAACTGAAGCAATTGGATTCATTGTGACGGGCAAACACGGTATATTTTCCGTGCACTATATTTGTAAAGCTCTTTGTTCCCGGTCCTTCTATCTGTGCTACGACTCGTCCTTCGCGTTCCAGGGTATAAGTTACGTCTGCTTCCAGGCGGTCGTATTTCAATTCAACCCCTTCACCCGCAGACAATTTTCCGTAAGGATAGCAATAATATACATCTTCCTGAACGACCGGCTTAGGATTACGATTGAATGTAAACCAATTTACCAGCGTGGGGCATCCGTCCCGTTCTCCCATCACCTGATAAGTCCCGTAGGAACGTCCTGAAATGGTGGTTTCGAGTGCTTTACCATCGCCCACAAAAAGATCGATCCGGTCACCGGAAGGTGATTCCAAGAAATAGGTCACTCCTCTTTCCGTCAAAGGAATCGCTATTTTGGCATTCAATCCTTCGCAAGCTCCTGCTCCGTCATTGACAACCACATCTACCTGCAAAGGCTTTTCTACTTTTTTGATCTCGATATCCACGGTATCGGCACAACTTCCCGTCAATCCGTTCTCAAACGGATAATGCCCGTTATGCCTGTAAACGATCTTGTATGTTCCGGCGCCAAACGGTTTGGTGAAATAATCGACAGGCGCAGTAATGGTTTCAAACAATACGTTCGCATTCGAAAGGATAGAATAAGACATATCCGCACTCGTCGAATTCAGCTGAATGGTCAGCTGTTCACCCTCACAATATTTCAGCGATGTAATCTCATCGTGTGAAGGAGGGGTAATAAACTCGATCACATCGGAATAAGTGGGACAGTGATGATCGCCCGCTACGCTTTCGGCTTTCACCCGATACACTCCGGCATCCCGGACCGGATTATCCACTTTAAACGATATCGCTCCCCCTCTGGAATTGTCGTATCTATCTTTTTCGACAAAAGTTTCTCCGTTATCCGTACTATATTCCAGAATATAATTCACCCCGGCAACCGTAGGCCTCTGCACTTTTATCGTTTCTGCATTACCTGGCGCAACACATCTTCCCCCCGGATTTTCCACAATCGGTTTTGCAGGGCGTTCCCGCAAGAGAATATATACACTATCCTTTATAATAATGTCGTCGTTCGTTGCCGTCATATAAAACCAGCCACTCTTTTCCGGCGTAAACATCCACCAGCCTGCCTTAGGCCCTTCGTAGTCGTCGCCCCACCACTGCACCGTAGTTACCGGGTTATCTCCTCCCGACGTGTAAGCATAAAGCTTGGTTTCCTCACCTTTACAAAGATAAAGCGAATCGATACGGTTCACTCCACCCTCGTCCTGAATATAAGCGGTGAACGGGCGCCGATATACTTCGATCCAGATACTATCTTTCACTTCCTGTCCCATACTGGTCACCCGCAGATACAACCAGCCGGATTGTTTTGCCTGGAAGATCACCGTATCGCCCTTGAAATCTCCCCAAGTCGCATCGGCATATCCCGGAGCATAGAACGACCATGTCTTATCGTAAGTGTAATCCCCACCCTTAGCCTGAGAACAGAAAAACAGCTCATCATTCTTATAAACAATGGTATCGGCAGCCCTCTCTTCCGTACAGCAATAATACAGGTCGTAGTATTTCCGGTAACTTCCGCGATATTCTATGTATTCCGTTTTCCGTTTCGTACACCCTTCGTGCTTGTGGGCATGATAAAGCCGGATACAATTCTGGTCGTTACAATTTTTAGAGCAATAGTGAGCTCCGCGATGCTGTGCCGCACAAGGACAGAACGGATATTCATAATGTTTATGAACTTCCGATTTCATAATTTCGGCTCGGAGCTTTCCGCCCAATACTCTCACCGTGACCTGATCCTCGTGCACGCAGCCCGCACCGTCGGTTACCGTCACTTTATACGTACGATCTTCGTTCACCGGAGTCGTGAGACGATTCCGGAAAGGATTGGATTCGTCGTTCTCGTAAAAAATTTCCTGCTGGTCATCCTGAATCTGGTCCCGACAATAATACAAATCGTACCAAGGTCTTTTACCACCCCATTCCCAAGTGTTGTATTCCGTGCCCATATACACACAGCCATGTTCGGCCGGTTTATAAGCGTGGTATAAATAAGGACAATTCGTAGCATTACACTGCGGACCGTGAGAATACATGTGAACCCAATCGGAGCCCCAATAATCGTGCTTTTCGGCACAAGGACAGAACGGCCAATAATATTGTTTATGATATTCCGTATTAGGCGAGGTGATTACTCCGGTCTGCTGTAACTGGGATTCGTCTTCCCAAACGACGTTCAAGGGCTGTACATACGACCCCGTAATATCCACGTGCAACCACGCTGTCAAGCCTTTTGAATCCAGATATATATCGGCGGGATTCGTTTCCACCTGGAAATTACTCGCCAATACGGTGATGTTATCTTTAAAGGTAGTTTTACATTTACCCGTCGGGTCCGTTGCCGTAACATAATAGGTCGCTTTTTGCACCGGGATATAGATATCCTTAGAAGTTCCGGTTCCGGTAAAAGTTTCCCATAACTTAAACGGAGTTTCCCGATACACTTCATATTTTACCCCGGCCTCGGTTCCGTCTATCGTTAAAGTTTTAGTCGTGACATCCGTATCCAGTTCGGCACAAAGGCTTCCGCTTGCCGAAAGTGTTTGCTGTTTGGGAGCATCCACATTATAAATTCTGACTTTATTGGTTGTTCCGGTACATCCTTCCCTGGTTTCCACCAAGACATAATATTCCCCCTCATTGATATGCGCCCATCCGATCGGAGAAGTCCGGTCGGGCTGTTTATCGGGATCAGGAACTCCATTCTTATATAAAGTATAAGTGGCGCCTTCGATAAAACGATCCACTTCCAGCTGGGTGGAATCCATGTACACCGTTCCATCCGAAAGCACGATCCGGCAATTTACCGTATCGCCATGCACAGCCTGTAAATGATGTCTGGAAGGAGCTTCCAGCATATAAATAGAATCTTCCAGGACAATGTCCGTGGTACATCCGTTCACTCCCGTGGCAACCACCCGGTAGCGACCGAAATCCATGTCTTTATAAATCCGGGGCTGCCCGTCCTCCGGAGAATTCAACTCCGGAACGGCAAAAATTCTCACACCTCCCGTAAAGGCAGAGTAAGGCACATCCTGAAAACCACTTCCCTGATTGCGCTGTAATTGGTAGTGCACGTCTTTTTCCCATTCCGTCAATACCAATTCTGCGCCTGTCGTTCCCATACAATAATAGGAAGACACATAAAAGTTTGTCTTTTTAGGAGCATCCTGTTCTTCAACGAACGGCCTTCCGTTCATTTCCTGCTCACACTCCGTCTTGGGATTCTTTGCCATAATGTAATAGAATCCTCCCTCCATATCTTCAAATTTCAAAGGACCTCCCGTCCCCTGCTTACTATCTACCAAAATACCGTAATCACGATACAGGTTATAGACCAGCGTATCGGAAGAACCGCTCAGGGTCAGTTTACCCGTAGGATCGTGTCCCGCACAATATTTTCCTTCTCCGGAAAAATCGTAATGTTCAAATACTTCGACATTCACCCACCCGGTATCTACCGCCGTTCCGCAGACATTATACGCAAAAACGGTGTATTTATTCAAATCGACCACATCCTGTCCCTGAACTTTTACATAGTTCGTGTCGGTTTCGTACGAATGTTCATTTAATACCCATTTGTAATGGATAGGGGCAGACCCCGTGACACTGACAGACAGTTTCTGCTCCATTCCGGCACACAACAAGGCATCGTAGCCCCCGACACCCTTTTTAAAAGATACCGGGATTGCCAATTCCATCAAATTCAACACCTCGCTCTTTGTTCCTCCACACTGGTTGTAAGCCTCTACCTGATAGAGCCCCAGGTCTTTTTCTCCGATATAATTTATTTTAAAATCTTCCGACGTACAGTCTTCAAAATGCCCGTTATCGTATAAAGGCTGGCGATTCAAATACCAGCGCAAACTATCGTACCCCGGATCGCTGCCTCTCGGAATAACACTAAAATAGGTAACAGAATCGCCCACACAGGCTTTTCGCTTCATAAAGGGATCGCGGTCAAAGCGGGGCCGTAAATTCACTCTCACTTTAATAGACCGGCTGGTCACTCTCTCGGAACAGTTATTATAAGCGACGCAAAAATAATTTCCTGCATCTTCTTCTTTTATATCTCTTAATATCAGCCGATTCGTGTCGGAATCCGCTATTCTAACTCCATCCTTCGTCCAATAGTATTTGGTTCCGCTACCGGATGCCTTGCACATCAATTCCACCATACCGCCTTCACACACTAAAGTGTCTGCCGGAAACAGGTACACTTCTGCCGGCGGATAAACAAAGCTCGGTTTCTTCTCGACTTTCAGCTCTATAATATCACTATAAGACGGCTCGTCCGAACATTCGTTATAAACAGCCCAGCGATAAAAACCACCCTCTGCCACAGAAACCATATTGATCGGAAAAGAAGGAGCCGGCAAAGAATAATCGTATTCTATCTGCCAATCCGTTTCACCAAAATCTCTATAAATCTTCTGTAAATAACAGAAATACGATCCGCCGCCGGAAATTTTCGCCTTTAAAGTCAGGTTTTCAAATTCACAGCAGGAAAGCACTCCATCGACAATAATATTTGTCCATTCGACCATGGGCAGATTATAAACAGGCAGGAAAACAGAATCGGAAGCCATTCCACACTCGTTATAAGCAGTCACCACATATAATCCTTCCGCATTTTCCGCAGGCCCGGCAAGACTGACTTTTAAATCCCGGAGCGTATCCGGCAAGAGTGTCGTCACCCCACTCAATGTATCGATCCGTTTCCAGGCATATCTCACATCGTTCCTCTCCGAGCCGAAGGTCGGGATCAAATTTACCGATCCCGTATTGACACACACACCCTGCGCATAGTCGTGCAAAGACATCGGATTGACCACCCAGGGAGCCCGGTTTAAATTGATATAGAACACCTCACTGATATCTTCATCACAGCTATTTTCTACCAGACAACGATAATAACCGGAATCTGCAACGCTTGTCGGATTAACGATACGTAAAGTATCCGTTCCCAATCCCAGATAACGATCCTGAGGCAGTAAATCTTCAAAAAAATTCGCTCCCTGTTTCTGCCATCTATATTTCAAATTAGTCCCGGTAGCATGTACTGCCAGAACGATGGTATCCGAAACACATGTAAAAGATGTTTGGCTTAATGTCGTCACAACCGGCGGAACGCACGAAATAGCAGCTCCATCCCCTTTTCCTCCGGTATAGACCTGCCCACTTGCCAGCCAGCAAGAAAACATCAACATGACACTCACTAAAAAGCGTTTCATTCGCATTTATATTTTATTCATTATTTTTTAATACACCGCACAGGACGCCCGCCACTGTTATAAATTCCGCTCTGTACATCGCTATCGTCGGCAAATGTGGAGAAACAACCATAATCATGATCGTTTACATCATAATCGATTCTTACATATTTTCCGATCGGTCCTGCAGCCCACCATCCCTCATATATTTTACGCGTACTGTTGAAGTACCCCGTATTAAATCCGATATTATTCAGGAATACGTCGATCCCCGGATCGAAAAGTCCCCATCCCCACATACAGCCAAACGGATCGCTACTCGAAATGTAATCGACTCTCCCCACCTCACAAGTGGCATTTTCTCCATATACGGCACTCTGCATCCATAAGTAATCCCACTCCTGCTGAGTAACGATATGGAACCCCTCCGGACATAAAGCGTCTCCTTTCGCTTCGATTTGCGCCCAGGTATATAACCCGCCTGTAGATGCACCGTCCACAGATACTTTTAAATCTTCTTTCATTAAGCACATTCCACCGATCTGCACGACAGGATAAGTGCGGCCGTCAGCATCCGCCACCGAAGAAGGACAAGCAGAAGCGGCTGTCTTGATCACCAGTTCCAGTTCTTTCGTAAACACACATCCGTCGAGCGTCACGGTTACCAGAATCCGGCAAACACCACCGTCGTTCATCGGGATTTTAGAGACAAAATCGCTCCGGTTCAGATATACCTTGCTGTCTGTCACTCCTATCTGGTTGTCTAAATTCGTCCAGGCATCGGAAGCATTGAAACGCCAATCCACTTTTACATCTCCCGCAGCACCCAATAAGGTAGTCAGTTCTATGGACGAATCGAATGAACCTATCTGCAAACTTCCCTGCCCTCCATTGATCTTATAGCCCGGCACAATCACCGTTACTTCATTTCCATAAGATTGAGCATGGGAAGCTATACTTTGCCGCCTGAACTTGTATTCGTGTCTTAAAACCGTATCCACGAGACATTCGGTTATCGTTAAATTCTGGGTATTGCTGTTTGCCATAGTTTCCCAGCCTTTACCCGCATTGTTCATTTCCCAGACATATATGGTCGTGGCAGGAGTGTCGTCTCCATTTTCGATTTCTGAAATGGTATAAGGATGAGTCGTACAGATGACCGATGTATCCCGATTCTGCATATTTTCGCAAGCAATCACTCCCGTCAATATAGACTTCATCGGAACAGAACGTCCAGCCCTAAAGCCCACATAGTGAAGGCGTGTTTCGCTATCCGCAATTTTTTGATATATCGTATCCCCCCGGTAAGATACAGCCATCTTATCGGCCACGATCTCACCGGAACCCGTACTTCCGGCCTCAGTAGCGAACGATCCGCCTCTCAACATGAAATTTTCTTTTTCGGCAGGCCATTCCAATACCGGCCAGGGAAAAGTCACATCCACATCGATCGAAACCCAGCCACAGTGATATTCTCCAAAATCGTAAGCCTGCCGATATTGTACCACAGCTTTCATCGGGTTGTTTTTCTTACTGATCGTAGGTAAGTCTAATGTTTGGGAGGCATATATATAACCTTTTCCGCAACAAACGACAGGCTCGTGGTACAGATGAATCGTAGAATCCGCTCTCCACGAAGCAACCGACGACCAGATATTTCCGTCGCCGAACACTTCTCCGTTGAAATCTTTTCCGTCCAGCGCGTTATAATATATTTCGGCCAGATTGCCCGTCATTTCCATCAATCCCCAACGCGAAGCCCCCGACACATATATGTCGGAACTTTCCGATGCGAACGCACCGCATTTCACCGGTCCCAGATTATGAACTTTAGGCCCGTTCATTCTCCCTTTGGGCGCTGTCGTCGGAAATAAAACCTGTTCATTTTCTGCATTGTCGTTTGCCATTGTAGAGCTATTCCATACTTTCAGCGATTCGAAAGTGGGAGTTCCCCATGCAAATGAACGGGAATTCGACGCTACGGCCGGATTCCGCTGACGGCATCCTTTTTCATACTCCATTTCGCTGTTAGGCCTCAATCCCGCCCAATCCGTATATGCCTGCACATCCTCAGGAGTGAGATAATTACAAGCGATGCTTTTTCCGTCGTCCTCATCGTTGATCGGGTTATCCCCGTTCAGGTCGAATCCGAAAATCACCGCAGAGTCGTTTGTAGCGAAACGTTCCTGTAAAACGATTCCATTCCGGAAATTAGGAGCACTTTTAGCCCCAAAAGCAAAATCCCCGGCAACCATCTGATCCAGATTATTGCCTATCCTTTTTTTCTGGTCCGCATAGGTGAGCCGATTCAGAAAATTCACATACTGTTCCTGTGAAACTTCGTATTTCATGGTATAAAAACCCGTATATCCCGTGGGGAACAATTTCGGCACCACCCAATTATTCTTCCACCCGGAGGGTGTGCTCGCCGTCAATCCCATCGTATATACGCGCACACTGTCGTCCGTATCCATATAAAATGCAGCATCACATTCTTCCGATACGAAAGAATAACCGGAAATACGGTCTCCTAAATAATAAGGACCGTTAGGGACATATACCATTTCCACCGCCTGAACAGACACTTCGATCTTTCCCTGCCGGATATCGTCCGCCGTCACATCGTAATACAAGCTGAGATCGCCCATTTTGAAATCCCATTCCAAAGAAACCCGGTTAATCTCGATATCTCCGCTCCCCGGCGCCCTTCTGTATATAAACACACCCGGCACAACAGGATCGGCATTCATGGGGGTTTGTCCGTAATTCCCAAAATAAAGCGTATCGTATCTCAATGCATTCCATTCGACCGTAGTAACCGGCAAAAACTCCATTGCCGGAACATTTTCTCCCCCGGCGGCACGGTGTCCCGAATTTTTCAGATAAGCATGATGCCAGGGCTCGTTTACACCTACCCTCCTATATTTCACAAACAAATAGACAGCATCCCAACTTTCCGGATCGCGCCAGGAATGCTCCCAGCCTAACGGAAAAGTGATCAATGCGGTTGTTTCCGTTAATGCCTGAACCTTAGCCTCGCCACGAATGCGTACATCATTGGCGGAAGTTTGCAGGAATAAGCCAATTACAAAGACGATAGAAACGAATATCCGCGTCATAATTTTTATTTTTTTTCACACAACTGAATACACTTGCAACAAAGGTACACAAATTAACAGAATTTTCAAAACATAATTTATCATTCTACTATTTCCGAATACTTATCCCGGTTCTGATACATAATGGAAACGTCGTCTTTCGTTCCTGTCGGAGCTTTCAAATCCTCCGGTATTGTTACTTTACCATCGAAATTAACGTCTTCTTTATAGTATGCCGGTACCAGTTTTTCGCGTAAGATACCTTCGTTTGCATTATTTACAGAAATCAATGAGTTACCGAATACATTACCCGCATACATCCCCCATACCACAGTTCCATTCACCTGTCCGATGTAATGCAAATGAGTCGTAATTTCCTTGCCGCTACGGCAATATACATTCGGCACCAACCTCAGGTCCATCAACGGCGCATTCTTAGCCTCACTCGCCAGCACAAGCCCGGCAGCAGACCCGATAGACAAATGGTTACGATGCTTGATCACCACATAATAAGAGGTTTTAAAATCAGCGTTCGGAATCGGCAAAGTTTCCCGTCCATGGCGATCGACAACACTTCCGTCGTTCAGCAGCAGGAATTCTTCACTGTAAAAACGAGCTCCGTTCACACTGTCCCGGCGTAATTCCACGGTTACCCAGTCGATACCTTTCCGATCGCCCAATTCAGGCCATGCCGCCCATTTCTTCAACGGCAGCAGGTTCTCTGTCCAAAGTGCGCTCTCCATGGTCCCCTTACTTTCGTTATAAGCTCCCTGAAGCATTACTTTCACTTTCAGATATCCGGAATCCAGATAAGTGATCGTTCTCTCTTCCGTATAGGTTGAAGAACAGTACTCATCCGAAACGGTAAATAAGTATGTTCCGGCAGCCGTTATCACCCGGCTCGCTTTATTGTCATAGCCTACCGGCACTTTATCGATCTTATCTTTACCCTCCGAATCCTTATAAGCCAGGAAGTAATACCACGGCTTGATTCCATTGTCCAAAGTCACCGTGAAACGCACTCTCTTATCGGAGCCCGGAATCACCAAATCTTTAATGGTAGTTTCTTTTCCTCCGTCGATACTTGAATTGCTCGCTGTTACCCGGAACAACGGAGCACGGCGGAACATCAGTTTCACTTCGGTATTTTCAGGAGTGGAAGTACATCCGTATATATCGGTGACAGAAGCCAGCTCATAGACACGCATCGAATCGGCCAATCCCGAACTATAAGTGATCTCGTATCCTTTAAAACCGTCAGAAGTCGCCCCGGACAATGCCCCCGGACGTCCGATCAGTTTTCCGGCAGAATTATAAGAATAGCTCTTTATTTGGTAAGAAATCTTCCCGGTTCCTTCAAATTCGGCAATTAAGTTCGTCCGCTGGTTCACACAAAGGTCTGTTTTTTCAATACTCAACCTTCCTGTCGGCAAAGGTTCGAGAATCATAACAGCCATGGCAGAATCGGCACATCCGGCAGAAGTCGCAACCTTATAAACCACTTTATATTCTCCCGGATCACCACTCAGCAGATTATCCGTACTCTGCACCCCATTGATATAGAACTTACCGACAGGCACTTCCGGATAAGGAGCCAATTCCGTTACCAAATCAATCTGCTGGCAAGACCCAAAGCGCATAGCACCTCCCGCCGCTTTACCTAAATAAGTTCCATAAGGCTGCTGAATCACATAATCTATCGTGTCGCCTTTCACTTTTCCCGCACAAGCCGTCGGATCCATAAATTGAGTTGCCGAAGCGATATAATAAGAATTATTATCGACCACATCCATCTCAAATACGGTATCACGATTCCAAACTTCTACCGGAGTTCCGCCTAATTCCGGAGCTGTATTCCGGTCGCTCGTCCGGCGAATATCCACCCTCCACGGAGCCTCTCCTCCCTCGATCTTCAATCTTAAGCGGACAAGTTCACCGCGGCATACCGTATCTCTACCCTCTGCACTCAAACTTGCATAAAACAGTTCTCTCGGTTTCACAACCACTTTCAAGGTGTCCTCTGCCACACAAGGTACGGTCGAGGTATAGAAATCGTATATCTCATAGACACCTTCGCTCGGCAAGGTTAAGCTGTCTTTCAGCGTATAGACATTTTTCGAAATACCGTCTTTTTCACCTTCTTTTCTATAACTATAACTCCAACGTACACAGGCACTATTGGTCGGAACCAGCTCTACTTTCACTCCCTCGGTAGCATCTGCACACAGATAAGCCACCGGCCGGTCCACAGTCAGCCTTACCTGATCGACCACCCGGATCAAAATGGTATCTGTAATCCGGTATCCGCATCCGTTCTCTACCACACACCACAACTTACAGCTATCGAAATCGGTGGTCAGGTCTTCAATATCACAAACCGATTTAGAGTTGAACTCTCCGGTTTGTGCTCTCGTGTCTAAGTAAGCCACCAACTGATTGTCTCCGCTATTCTTTTTCCGGGCATACCACGAGTATATCAAATCGCCGCCTGAAGCTTCGGTCGTCACAGTACCCAAAGGCATATTCGCACAATATTGCGGTTGAGCCATCGGTTGTTTTTTAATAATCGGCATAGAGTCTATACGGAGATCCACATCACCGGAAATAGCACTTCCGCACGTATTGTCCAAAGCACAATAATACTTGCCGCTATTAGAAACCCGTTTCAACACTTTCAGCGTATCCGTTTCTCCAACCAGGGTCGTCGTTCCGTCTGCATTCCGGCGGAACCACTGATAGTTGTTGTATTCCGGATTTTCCCGCTGAGCATCGTCCACAATCAGAATATCGGTTTCACCTTGTGCAGCGCATACGCTCACCACAGAATCTTTTGCAAAGGATGCAAGAGATATTTTCTTATCCACATAAACATTGTGTGTTGCACTTCCGCTGGTACACTTATTGGAATAAGTCACTTCGAACCATGCGCCGTCGTCCCTTACCGATGCCGTTCCACCGTTGTAAGCGTATGGTTTACCTGCTTCCGGCTGTACCACAAGATTTCGCTTACGCCAGGTATATGTTACCCGGTCCGGATAAGTCTTGGTTCCGTCTTTCAATACGATTTCAAGCTGCAACGGCTCACTCTGGCAATAGTGCTGTTCCAAAGCAGGTGCGCTTACCACACGCAGCGTATCGTCGATATATAATTCACGGATATTAAACTCTTTAGAGTTACAAGCATTCTTCGCTACAACTTTATATTTTCCGGCATTTGCAGGAACGATCGAATCGAATTTCAACCACTTATCGTGTTTGCCTTCGATCAGGTTATCGTTGCAATACCAATATAATGTATCCCGGCTTTGTAAGTGTATGCTATATTCCGACCCAACGCAAAGCGTATCGGTTTTCGCCACATATCCCGTTACTTCCGGAACACGGTTGAATTCAAGGCGGATCGTGTCGTAGAGTGCACCACAGCTATTCCAGGTACAACATATGTAATCGCCGGCATCTTCCACCTCGTCCACATTGTTAAGCGTACAAATAGCACTCTTCGAAATGGTATCCCCTTCATGTCCCGGACGGTACCAATAATAATTTTCTCCCACGGCACTGCTTACCAATTCCACTTTTTCCGCTCCGGAACCGCAAATCATCTTGTCTTCCATCTTCTGCGGTATTCTAACCACTTCACGCACATCCACTTTAATCGGAGTAATATCTACCTGTCCGCAATAATTGGATATCGTACATTCGTAGATTCCCATGTCTTCCATTCGCAGACTGTCGATGATGTAGCTAACCGAATTTCCTACTACTTCGCCGTTAAATCTCCATTCGTAGTTAAGCATGCAGCCGGAAGCATTCGCCACCATAGGTGCACGTTCTCCGGTACAACTACTGAACGATATCGTAGGCCTGTTAGGGATAGGCTTATCCACCGCCATGATATTAATCCGGCCGGACATTTCAACTTCACACCTGCCGTCTGTGGCAATGACGGTATAAACATTTCCAACATCGGAATTTCCGTCGCACCGTTTTCCTTCCAGTCCCGACCAACGGAGCGATCCTCCGGAAGTTCCACTTAGATCTTTTGTCGGCACATAATTGCCGTTACGGTATAGCTTATAGGTAATAGCATCCGACTGGCTACCCTGCAAGGTGATCGATCCCGAAGGCGTCGCCGGCGTTCTTCCGTCAGCCTCGAAATAACAGTATCCATTGACAGTGGAACTCAGCATATATTTTTCAATCTTCGAAGCTACATACAAATGTACGGCAGCTCCCATCTGAACTTTACTCGTAATCACTTCGGAAGTGGCGGGATCGATCACATCTTTTGTTGCAATCACAAAATAGTATCCCGTATCACACTGGTCCTTAAAGTTTATTGCTTTTCCCGTTCCCGCAGCAGAGGCAATGAAAACGGTATCCTTTCCGGATGTCCGGAACAATTCGTAATAAGTTTCTTTCTCACTGCCCGAAAGTTTCAGCGTACGGCATTCATTTGCTTCACACATATATTCGTCGCCTATCACTTCCAGCTTAAATTTCTCGATCCCCACTTCATTCACGGTCACGGTGTCGGTCGCCACACAGACAAAGTTGTCTCCGATATCGAATGTGCTGATCTCGTAAACACCCTTACCGTACGAACCCAACGATACGGCATCTCCGTCGGCCTGCTTATACGTTCCGCCCGGAGTGGTGAGCCCCTTGATCTGGTAATACACCTGAGGAGAAGTAGGCCGTTGTACAATGATCTCCACCTTATCTCCTTCCAGGCAGGTATATTCTTTATTTACATGCAATTCCGGCAACGGAAGCATCTTCACATCCACCGTATCGGGCATATAAGCCGTACATTCGTCCGTAACAGTTGCAACCACCGTATATTGCCCTACCTGAGAAACCGTGCCCAATACCAATGTATCGGCGCTGCCATTCACTCCGTTGAAAATAGATTCTCCGTTTCTCTTCAATACATAGGTAACTCCCGGCTGCGGATTTTCGAGCACTAATTCCCGGCTCGATCCTTCACACAATTCACCGTTCCAACCGGCTTTGAGGTATCGTTCTTCCGGAGCGGCACTCAAACACGGTGCCGGATATACGGTATCGCACTGCCCGGTCTTACTGGTGACATATACCGAGTAACAGCCCAGTTCGCTCTGAGGATCGAAAGCCCGGTCGAGCCAATCCATATTATCGCCGAAGATGGTATCTACCGCATGCCCGTTCACCAACAAATAGTAGTCCATATAAGGTACACGCGGTTTGGTCAGCCTGATTGTTATCGAAGAACCTTCCCCTCCACAAACCGACTTCGTATCAAAGCCCGGATGATCGGTATAGAAATCTTTCCGGATCGTAAGCGTATCTATTGCATACATACACTGCGAAGAATCCACTGTCGCATAAACCGTACAAAGCCCGGAAGCCGACGGAATTACAACATTAGCCAAATACAGCTCTCCACTTCCGGTTCCTTCGGCAGTCCATTTTTCTTCTCTATATTGAAGGGTATAAGTCACCCCTTTCTCACTTCCATCCAACACACAACGATAGCCATCGTTCCCGTCGCAATATACTCCTTCCTTGAATTTCTTCAATTTAAAGTTTTGAGGAGCCGCTGCATCATATACCTGTGCGGTATCCATAGCGATCACACTGTCGCAGGCATTTTTAGCATATAAAATATACCGGCCTGTCTTCAAAGGCTTACCGTCGATACGATTCCAACTCAGTTCTGCGTTCGGGATACCTTCTTTGAGTTCCGATTCATGCGTTCCGTCTGAAATATAATAGAGCCAGCTCAACTCTGTTTTTCTGGCAGTTATCGACACTTCACCGGATGTCGATTCACTACAATTATATCCGTGAACAGTCAATTCCGCATTAGCGGGACGGGCATAAAGCACCACCTGACCTTCCATCCAGGCTCCGCATTTCTCGTCCACCCCTTTCGTTGCAAATACCTTATAAGTACCCGGAGTACGGAAAGTCGAGAATCTCACTGTGCTGCCATCGGATGTCACAGGCCCTTCCACCTTATAGAAATCATTCAAATACAAATAATACTTCACGCTGTCCCCTTCACAACCGTTCATAAGCGCCACATCCACCGAACCGGCACAGTCTCCGCCGCCGTTTGCATTGGTAACCGGGAACACTTTGGGCTGAGTCAGCTTATGAACAGACATCGCAGCAACGATATCGGAACATTTTGTCCCTTCGTAAGTACCCGTTACATAATAATCCCCTTCCGGCATCACATCAAAGAAGCCAGCGTTCGTTCCGTAAAGAGTATCCACGGGATTACCTTCCCTGGTGTACAGAATATATTGTGCCGTAGGATCCAGTCCTGAAATAGTCATGGCACACCCGTCGGCATCCGAACCGGAAGCATCGTAACAATATTCGCAGTCAGAAGCCGTTGCCTGAGGCGGTACCCCGCTAACCTGTATGGTCTTGAAGTAAGTCCGCTCGCAAAGTCCCTGATAACGCATAACAATATTATAACTGCCTGCCGGTTTGCGGTCGGCAAATACAATCGAACCGCCATTACCGTAAATGGTATCGATATTGGCTTTCGTCACGGCATTTTGCAGAATATAATGAACGTTCTCTTCCGATTCATGTATCACAATCGCATTATTCCCGGCCTCACAAAGTGCACCTTCCGGCAATTCCAGATTCAATATAGTCTTCGACGGATAAGGATATTCTTTCACCGTAAAGGTATCGGAAGCCCAGCATCCTCCCCATAAGCCGACACGTTCCCGATAGAGTTCGTAGCGTCCAGCTGGCAGCATTTTACTGAATACTTTATTTTCCGGATCCCGATCGACAACGGAACCGTCTTCCAGATTTTTCAGGCTATAAGCAATCCCGTATGTCTGCGCCGACAATTCTATCCGCACGCCATCGACTCCCTGGCAATATTCCAGAGGACTTACGATAGATTCATCGGGTACACCGCCTCTGACGGTAGTTTCTAAAGGCAAAGAGGTACAGGTTGTAATCGGGTCATAAGCCACAAAAGCATAAGTCCCGTTACCCAGTTTTTCAACTATCGTATCTCCGGCAAATGAATTGATCACAAAATCTTTCATCGCCTCTTTTTGTGTCAGGGTGTATTCGTAATCGGACTTCAAGTTTTTCAACTCGATCATCGCCTGTCCGTCGTCACGGCAATCCATAACCGCCCAGTCGCTTTCTTTCAATTCCGGCAATGCAATCCCCGGAAAATCAAATACACCTTTTTCAGCCGTACAGCTCTTATTGGTTGCCGATACATAATAATCAAAGCCCGCATTTACGCCTGTGAATACAATATTACCTCCCACTTCTTTCCCGACATATACCACCGTATCGGTCTTGCTATACAAGCGGTATTCGGCTCCGCTTTCCCAATCTTCCAAATAGAGATCGGATTTATCCATGAAACACTTGTTCGTTACGATACCCTCCAAATTACCAATCTCGGCTACGGCTCCCGGTCGAATGGAATCGTTCATCACCAACGTACAACCGTCTCTTTCCGCCAACACGGTATAGATACCGTCGGCAGCCACCGGAATATCCCACTTCACTTCACCGTTACCCGGCAAGGTGGCAAATCCAGCCGGAACGCCTTCATAATACAATGTATAATTAGTTCCAACTTCCGGATCGCTTACAAAAATATTCATCGTACTATCCACACAAGCCATTCCGTTATAACCGGCACTCAACAAGGCAGGCAAAGGTTTCTCCGTAACCTGAAGCGTATCCTGCATCAGCAAGTCACAGTAGTCCGTACGGATCCGGTATTTACCGACCTTATAATATCCGGCAAAGAGCGTTGCAGACGAACCCGTTCCCACAACTTCCACTCCTTTCACATCCTGATATACCGCTCTGCCTTCAATGGTATCCTCCTTCTGCAAGAAATAGGTCACACCGTTCTGAGTGCCTGTAATTCCAAGCTGCACACCCCGGTCTCCTTCGCAGTAGGCCGTGTTTCCGGGTGTATATATTTTGAAGAAATCAGGCAATTCGCGGATCACATATTCCTGGCTCAAACGCCGGGTACATTGTGCCTCATTTTCAGCAATCACATAATATGTACCCAACTCGTCCCATTGGCCGAATATCAATTCCATATCTCCGCTCTCCGCTCTTTTCTTCGACAAATAAGTATCTTCTCCTTCTTTATACAAATAATAATCCACATTCATAGCAGGTACTTTTATACCCATCGTATGAGGATAGCCGACACACCCCAATTTATTCCCCACAAGGTCGAATTCTTTCGGTGCGATAGACGTTTTCACGGTAAAGGAAATCATCACTTTGGAACATCCTCCCGCATTGGCATATACGTGATACTCGGTAGCAGTAGCCGCCCCGAGCACAGAGAGCGTGCCATGATAACAAATGGTATCCTTCTTGACCCGGTCGAAATCGCCTATTTTAACACCATCGGGCCCATGAAGCTCATAATGAATCAAGGAATCCGCACCGGTAATCAATATATTTCTTCCATCGATACCGCTCAGGTTATCGCAATAAACAAATTCATACCGATCCATTTTGAGTGGTCCCGGATCGGGAGTTACCACCAATCCTTTCACCGTGTCGGTACAATGATTGGCCGGATCATAGGCTTCCACAAAATAATTACCCGTCAGATCGACCAGTTCATCCGAAGCTTTCACCAATAATTCCAATTCTTCATATCCTCCGTAGTCTTCGTCCACTTCCTTAAAGAATCCTTCTTTGTAAATACGGTATCTTATGGTAGGACGCGGAGAAGGGAAAACCACTTTTATACCTTTCGCGACATCGGAAACACAATAATCCTTGATTCCTTCGATACGATCGATCACCGGGCGCGGCATCGATTCTATATCTACCCGATTGGCCATGGTGTCGATACAACGTCCCAGCATGGCAACCACCTGGTAAGAGCCGGTTCCATATTCTCCAATGAACGATAATTTCCCGTCATTACCCGTCTTTTGCTCTATCTGCACGTTACGATCCCTCAATAAACGATAGGTCACATCCGCTTCCGTCCGGTCTATATAAATCGTATCTTTCCGTTCTCCCTGACAATATGTAGTGATCCCGCCACTGCTGACGATTTGCCTTTCAGGAGATCTTTGCAGTTGGATCGCTTCCGACCGGGTTTCACAAACCGCATCGTCATACACTTTTGTCGCAATAATCCGATAGTAACCGGAATGATCGGCAACAGAATAAGCCGGAATGTCGAACCGGCCTTTGCCTCCGTCCCCGGTAATACTATCCTTCTTCACATAAGCAACGGTTTGCACCGGACGATAATCCAAACGATAGCCCACTCCCGGTTCCGTAGCCGTCAATACGATAGCCGTATCCGCTCCGGGAACCACGCAATCCAAAGCTGCATTCGCCAGGAAAATATCAGGACGCTCGCGCACGGCAATCCACACCGTATCTTCCGCCTGCAATACAGTAGGCCCGGTGGGTCCGTTAATGACCGAAATCACATGCAATACGACAAATCCGTCCGTATTTTCTTTCCGGGTATAGCTGATCTTGCTTTTATGAGGAACAGGAATACTATCCGTATAGTAATCATCCGTCCACTTGAATTGATAAGTAGCCCCGCCCCCACTGATGAAGGAGCACAACTCTACATTTTCACCCCGGCACAGGAAGAGGGTATCTATCGGAGTGTAGCAATTCGAAGCTCTGATCTCCGCATCCAGCGGCTCGCCTTCCACCAATACCTTTATCGCCGTATCCTTCGCACAGAACTGATCTTCGACATGCACGATAAACAATTCACCCTTATTTAAAATCTTTGTCGTAGCCGTATGAGTTATCGGGTCCACAAAATCGATCTTAGCACTCGGTTCCCAGGTCACGACCGGATTTCCAATGGCATTGTAAATATTCACTTCAAGATTGGTTACCGTGCTCGCATTAATGGTTTTTTCCGGAATTACATCCAATCTCAAATGGTTTGCCTCGATACTGACCGAATCGGCCATCACCTGAATACAATGCTCCACCGTATCTTCGGCCACTACGTAATAGGTTTCGTCCTTATCCAGATTTACTTTCCACACTAACTGCTCTCCATTTCCAAAATCGGAAGCCAAAGGCTCTGAAGATGAAAGTGCATAGAAATCATAACGGATTCCAGGAGTGGAACCTCCCAATATGATATTATGCTCTTCCCCCGCCTGTCCCTCACAATAGACGATTCCACCGTCCAGCAGCCATTGTTTCAACTGCGGCAAATCGGTTACAACGACATCGCCCATATCCTTTTCACAGCCGTAATTCGTTCTGGCCCGTACGGTATAAGTACCTCCGGTCACTTTATCCCAACTGATCAGGTTACCGGACACGGTTCTTTCCGTGGATACACCGTCCCGGTAAAGGGTATAGCTACACGTTTTTTCACTATCGGACAACTGCAAAATCACATCGCTCTCCATTCCATAGCATGCAGTGGTATCCCCATCCACGGCAAACAAAGAGTAGGCTTCCGGATACGGGCGTTCGACGATCGTATCATTATCTCCGATCTGAACAGCACATCCGGACTCGATGTTTTCTGCAATCAGACGGTAAACCCCTTCTCTCAAATTAGGCCATACCATGGGCTCGCCCGTTCCTACTAACTTGTTCGGAGTTGCAGACCAGCCACCATAACGCTCGTTATAAATCTGAAGCGTATATAAAATATCGGTATTCTTTTCACTGCCGCTAAGCGTAAGCGTTCCTGCTTTCTCTCCCGTACACATCGGATCGGACACATAGAAATCAAATTGTTTCGGTGTTGGGTTCTGGTAGATATAAATCTCTCCGTTCATCTGTGCCCCACAGGATACACTACCTTTACGGGCAGCAGCTTCCACATGGTAATATCCCGTACCCCAATTTCCGAAAGTCAATACTCTGGTCGATACCGTATCGCCATCTACCGTTTTCAAGGTTACATAATTGGTTTCATCCAATCTCTGACGCCGTTTCAACGTATAAACCACTCCCTTTTCAAAGCCGCTAAGGGTGATTTCCCGGAAATCATCCGCACAATAAGCCCCGCCTCCCTGCAAATTATATATTTTCGGGGTAATCACGCTCACTTTACTTTCCGTATATGGAGTAGATTTTATGTTACATTCATTCTGAGCGACTAAACGGTACACTCCGGCATCGTTATACGACACATTATTCAAGGCCAGGCTCGAAGATGCCGCTCCCGGGATCCTTACACCGTCCTTCATCCAATAATAAATAATCGGGGCTTCTCCCGTGGCTTTCACATTCAGTGTTAAACTACTTCCCACACACAAAGCCACAGAATCAAGCGGAGTAGTAATTACCGCAGGCAATTTTATCTTTAAATTTACGGCTTCACTGGCAAGAGTTCCGCACTCATTTTTCAGCTTCACGTAATATCTCCCCGCATCCGAAGCCACTAAAGTATCGATCACGAATTTCGGCGTTCTCGATCCGGAAAAATGCCCGTTATCTACAATGTCCACGCCATTATGTACCCACGTACATCCCACTTCGCCGGCATCGGAAGTGTAGTCGATCAGCATCTCCACGTGTTCCGTACCTTCACAATAATCGGGTTTCAGACTGATCGGCAAAATAATCTTAGGCAGTTCTTTAATGCCCACTTTAAATTGCTTGATTTCTTTCCAGTCACAAGCATGACGGGCATAACAAATATATACGCCGGCATCGGCAGGCATCACTCTTGAAATGGTATGCCGTGTGGTAGTTGTCGGGAGATCCACCCCGTCTTTTTTCCAGGCATATTTCAAGGTAGTAGTCGGATTCTGGATATTGTTGTTCGCAAGTAATACCAGGTTTTGATTCGTTCCGGCACATACCACCGTATCGACCGTTTCAAAAATAGGAATGATTTCGTCCTCAACAATCAATCGAAAGGTCTTGCTTTGAGTCGTTGCACACTCATTATAAGCTCGCCAGACATAGTAACCGTTGTAAGAAGATTCCACCGGATCGATCGTAAAGGTCGGCGAAGACAATTTACTCTGGATACAACGAATATCGCTTACATAGTTACCGTTCTTATCTACCTCTACCTGCCAAATTTCATACCCGTATGTTCCACCTCCTTTGACTTCTGTGGTCAATTCCGCAATGCCTCCATTACAAATATATTTATTCTCCGGCTGCTGTACGAAAGAAGGCGCTTCCCAAATTTCCTGGAATGTCGTATCGTAAGAAGAACCGCAATAGTTAGTCGCTTCCACCATATAATATCCTTCGTCCGCTTCCTTGCTCTTTTCCACCACATAATATGGGTTGGCATAATCCTGTTCCGGCAATTTCTGAGTAAAATTAAGCCCGTCTTTCGAATAATACCAACGCCAAACCAATCCGGTCCCGCTTTCCGTTCCGCCGTTCGGTATAGAGACCGAGGTCACAAAACGAAATTCTTTTCCTTCGCAAACCGCCTTATTCACGGAGAGATCGGTCACTTTAGGCTTACCGCCCTTCACCAAACGAACCTCTCTCGAAAAGGTGTAACCATAAGTATTACTTAACTTACAACGATAACGTCCCTCGTCCTCTGTTTCAATGGAAGTAAATTTCAGACGGGCGGAATCACATCCGGTGACATTGTCCTTTCCGACAACAGGCGTCATATCCACCCATTTGGATAAAGGAGCTTCTGCATATTTCTGCCAACGATATCTCAGATCGTCCGTTTCAATCGCCGTTACCCACAACACCGCCGCCGTCGTATCACATCCCAATAATTCATCGCTCTGATTCAACAACTGAGGCAGGTCGTTCGGCAATACATACCCGTCGTCATTACCTCCGGCATAAGGAGTCAGATCACGCAAGTAAATATTTCCTTCACGTTCCACGGAACATTTCCCGGTTGTACTCACCGTGAAAGGCACAGAACGCGTCAGCGTCGTAGCCGACAGCACCAACGGATTTACATTCCGATACATATTCGCCCCCACTTCCCAAGTCAGTAATACGGAAGAATCTCCATTTACCGATCCCCAGACGGTCAATCCCGAACCTTTCATCACGTGATGAACCGTTTCCACATCCAACTGTGTTTTCAATGCTTTCAATGAAATGGTATCGGCCACATAACAATCGCCGTCCGACACGAACAACTGGTAAACGCCGTCTTCTTCCACCTTCACCTGTGTTTCCGGCATAATACGGGTTGAAACTCCTTTACCGCTCCACAGATAGCTATATTGTACATCATCTTTTAAGAAACTCTGATCGGCCTTCAAGGTGATCGTTTCTCCAAAACAAACTTCCCGGTCGTCCACTAAAATCGAAGATTTAGGCATTTCCTTCACACTCAGATATACCCGGTCCGTAATCAAACTACGGTTACTGTTCACATCCGTAATCGTACAATAATAATATCCTTCGTCTTCCTTGGTCACCGATTCAAACTTACACAAAGCCGATTCGGGTAATTTCCGGCTTTCATCACCTACCTTGGTCCATTTATACCGATAGAAATCATCCCCAACCACCGGAACATAAAGGGTGGCCACATTTCCCTCGCAAACTTCATCCGTATATTCGATCGGCTTATAATAGAAGCCCGATCCCTTCGACATAAAACCGTCCTCTTCCCCTCCGGTAAAAGAACGTACGTCCTTCACAAAAATACGGCAGGTATCAAACCCGGAACACTGGCTTTCGATACATTCGACAATGACATAAGCATCGTCTAATACATGAGCATTCAAGGTGTCACCGACTTTTTGCAAAATAGGATCAGTCATTTGCTCATAATAAAAACTCCATCTTATCGTATTTTTATCAGGATTCTTCACCGAAAGCATAATATCGTCTTCCTTAGACAGGAAGATCACGGACTGAATATCTACTTTCGGCTCATAGATATTTAAATTTACGGTATCGTAAGTAAAACATTCGCCTAACGAAGCCTTCACGATATAGCGTCCGCTATTTCCCATCCGGGCGGAGACTTCATAATCGTATGCCGAATAAGAAATATTTTCCCCGAACCATTCATATATATAGGTATCGTTAGAGTTTACTTTGCTATCTTCCGTAGCTGCAGCACTGATCGTAATTTCCGATCCCCGGCAGAAAATTCCTTTCAATTCATTTGCCGTGGGCTTAGAGATTTTAGCCAGCGGGCCATTGATCATGGTCACGGTGGCCGTATCGGAATGAACGGTTTTCTGATTTATATCGGCAATGGCAGGATCGGCCACCACACAATAATATTCTCCGCCGTCGCTCATTTGGTTCGCTCTCAACACCAGGGTACGCTCCTCACTCAGCACCGTATGCGACAGATCGCCCACCTTATACCATTTATAGCGTAACACACGTCCCACATCAGCCACATACAAAGGAATTTCGATCTCCCCTCCCCGGCACACTTCCTGCGTCTTCTGGGTAACCCAGGCTTTCAGCGGTAAAGTAGAAGCCACAAAGCCATCCTCCTCACCTCCGGTAAATGTCCCCTGGTTCTTCACAAATATTTGTGTCGTATCGAACCCGAAACACCCATCCTGCTCAAAACGCACGATAATCGTTTCATCCTGCTGGAATTGTACGGAAACAGGGTTTTTCGTATCGAACGCATTCCCGTCGTTATAAATCCGGCGATACCAGGTAAATTTACCCTCTCCCTCTACAATAGCACTGATTTCTTGAGTACCCGGTTTCGCAAATTGGTACGTTTCAGGCACTTTTACGACAGGAGAACGCATCTCGAACCGGATTTCGTAAGTATCGCTACATTTGCTCTTACTATCCGAAACCGTTAAAGCATAGCGGCCATTCCCTCTCGGCGAAGCCGTTATAATCTGCGGGTCGTTTGTTTCTTCAAAATAGTCCTGGCTCTTACTCCAATCATAACTTATCGCTCCTCCGACAAAACCGGAGTTCTTCAATTCACCGACCAATTCAATGGAACTACCCACACAGGCACTCCAGGAATCCGAACCGTCCAGGCGGCGGATATTGGCAATCGGCCCGTCTTTTATATCCAGCCTTACCGTGTCGGAATAATATTCTTTCTTTGTACCGTCGTGAGCAATATCTTCTATATCTGTAACGATACAGTAATAATGTCCCTCCTGCTCCCGGGCGACATGGTCTATCCTCAATATTTCCTCTGTTCCTAATTCTGCTCCGACACCCGATTCCGTGTCGCTCTCAACCCGATGCCAGCTATAAGCGTAGCGACTCAATCCGCTTACCATAGCCGTCAGTTCCAATTCCTGATTCAAGCACAATTCCAGCACTTCCTGCTGAGGCTCCAGCCACACCCGGGTAGAAACTTCCAGTAAACTGAATCCGTCGTCATTCCCTCCGTTAAAAGCCACCGGATTTTTTACATATATCCGACAGGAATCATATCCCGTACATCCGTCTCCGGTCGAACTCTTGGCAATAGCCCATCCGTCACCCGTCACATTCAGCAGCGGCCCATTACCCGGAACACTGGTTCCGGTAGCATCCGGACGGAAACTCCATTCCACAGAAATACCGTCCGGAATAGTGGCTTCCAAGGCATAAGCATTATCCGGAGCCGCTAAATGTATCCGCGACGGAATTTCAATTTTCGGATGCACCACTTTCACCGTCACGGAAGCCGTATCGGAACAAGTGGAATTACTAACCCGCACGGTATATACGGTTTCACCTTCCGGCGACACTTCGACCCTTGCCTGGTCGGCCCCCGATTGAATCCCTTCGCCCGTCCAATGATAAGTAATCACTCCGCCGACACCATTGGCAGAAGCACTTGCATCCAGGCTCAACATCCCTCCAAAACAAGTTTCCAGTTTATCATAAGCGATCTCCGCCACCGGACCATTGTTTACCTGCAAATAAAGCGTGTCGGAATAAATATAAGGATGCTGTCCGTCGGGAGCATCACTATCGACCGCCGTACAATAATACCGTCCGCCGTCGGAATCTTTAACATTGAACGTATAGGCAGCCCCTTCATAAATCATGACAGGATCACTACCGTTGACAACTTTCCACCATTGATATTTATAGTTCGGGAATTCCGGATGGATCACCCGGAACGTCAATAAGGTATCGGGACATGCATAGATATTTTTCAATTCCGAAGGAATCACCAGATAAGGACGCGAAATGATAAATCCGTCATTTTCGCCCCCATTATAGGAGTCCAGGTGCTTCATGAATACATAAGCCGTATCTTTTGCCACACACGCTCCCTGGGTCGCAATCACCGAAATGAAACCATCTTCTGAAAAATTCATCGAAACTGTCGTTCCCGTTTGAGCGCTCAGACTTCCGTTTTGCGACCATTCAACCGAAGATGTGTTGGTTTGTGCCGTTAATTTCACTTCTCCGGACTCGTACATAAAAGTAACCTGAGGGACAATCCTTATTTCCGGCTTCACCACAGGGTATGAAATCGTATCCATCGACCAGCATCCGCCATTCTTTGAAGCCGTCAATTTATATCTGGCCACATCCCCGACCCTTACTTTTATCGAATTGGTTCCCTGCCCTTCCAATATTCCGGGACCTTCCCACACAAGCACATCGGCAACCGAAGGATCGGATGAAGTCCCTGATCCCACATAAGAAGTCAGGGATTTTATTTCCACAATATCACCGTAGCACAACGAAACATAATCTCTTGCAATCTCAGCCAAAGGCCCGGTTGTCAAAGACAAATTCAACGTATCCGAATAAATCAGCACGCCCGGATTTTCAGGGTCGGTAGCGACACAATAATATTTTCCCGCATCAGACGCATCTGCCCGGAATATTGTGTAAGAGATACTGTCGCTCAATCCGGTAATGTCATTCGGAGCCTGTACCTTTCTCCACTCATATTTATAATTATCGTATCCCAGATCATAAACGGAAAGGGTGATATCCTGCCCCAGACAAACCCGAGGATCGGTTGCCGTTACCCGGAGGATCGGCAGCGAAATAGCAAAACCGTCATCCAAAGCATCCTCATCGGCAGAAGGCCTGAATTCGCGGATCAATACCCGGCAGGTATCGTAATACTCACATCCCGATTTTTGCATTTTTACCACCACAGCCGTATCGCCGGCCAAAATATCCAATAAGGCGGCCGCATCCGTACCCGTTTCTTTCATCCGGGCTGCATCGCCGTTCGGATACCAGGTCAATACGCCGTCTTCCGGCTTCGCCGCAACAAACGACACTTCGTTCGCCGGCTGCGGAAGAATAATCTGAGAAGCTATATCGACGGAATAAATCAGTGTAGGAATATTGATTTCTGCCGAATCGGCACATCCATCGACGCTTACCACCAATTTATAATAACTGTTCACGCCTAATTTCACCTGCAAATCGGCAGCTTCATTCGTACCGACAATACCGCTTCCTTCCCAACGATATTTCGTTAAAGGTGAATTTTTATCCGCATCTTTTCCTTTTAAAGTCAAAAGGTAACC
>UQTM01000013.1 GCA_900544025.1 uncultured Odoribacter sp. | reverse complement strand
AAAATATAATAATACTATAATCTCCAATTATATAAATTTCTTTATTTTTCACAATTCGATATAGTTCTCGATCGCTTTTTAAATCTTTATTTTTGACAAGCAGGATGAAATCCTGTGTTTTTTCCAATTCTGCTAATTGGGTTGAATTGCAATTCTTGATTTCCCGATTTAGATAACTATCTATGTTTTCTCCGCTTCTGAATCGATAAAAAAAGAAACTGTTTATATCTGTCGCTTTTCCAATTTTTTCAGTTTCACAAGCTAAGTCTCCGAATCCGATGTAAGGATTTAGTTTCGGGAAGGCAAAGGAGCCGGTGAGAATGGCAAGTAGTATGCTGCCCGAAATTATATTCGCTGAATGGAGTAGCTGTTTTTTGAACAGATAAATGAGGCTGCCGATTCCACCGAGGGAAAGGATTAGGGCGGCGATATATACCGGGGGATAATCGGAGAGCGGGAAGTCGATATGATATGAGGCGATGAAAATACCGGGAAAAGCCAGAGAGAAAGCAATTGCCGGAAGGAAAATCGTGAAATATAGGTATTTGTGGGGGACATTGGGGTATAGGAGAAACGACAGATAGGCGATAAACGGGAAGACGGGGAGCATGTAAATGTCCAATTTACCGCTGAACAGGGATAGCAATAGAAAAGTGGTCCCGATGGTAACGAGGAATAATTTTTCCAGATCGGTTTTGATTGTTTTCTTTTTTAGCCCGAGCAGGATCACAACGATGTAGAAAAGAGTCCAGGGAGCTAAAGAATACCATATCGTTGTAAAATAATACCAGAAAGGCGCCTGGTGATGAAAGGAGTCGATAGCCCGATTTATGGTTTGATGAAAAAGAAGATTGTCGAGATAGGGTTTTCCCCCTTCTGCATACACAGCGCCAAACCAAAGGAAACATAACCCCAACAGCAAGCACCATTGTTTCCAGCCCATATAGCGGGTAAAATGCCGGATTTCTTTTTTCACGAGAAGGAATGTTACGATAGAACACAGGGGAACGATAAAACCGACAGGCCCTTTGGAGAAAACGGCTAAAAAGATATATAGGGGTAATAGAAACCGATCCCGGGTTTTCGCCATACCTGTATAGAGCTTATAGAAGGTGTAAAGCGCTAAAACGATAAACAGGCACATCAGCATATCCATACGCAGTACGATGGTTGCTCCGGTAAACAGACCGCTGGTCATCAGCATATACGAACCGGATTTTTGTATTTTCCCGGATAGATTTCCGGCAGTCCATTTGTTCATAACATACACGATCCACAGCGCCGGAATTATGGAAAATAAACTGAGAAAAAACAGGTTGTGTGTACCCCATAGCCATTTCCCCAGCATAACGATCCATAGGTATAGAGGGGGTTTATCGGCATAGACCGTACCATGATTCCAGAATGTGAACAGATGTCCGTCCCGGAGGGCTTCATCGGCTATACTCAGGTATTTCAATTCGTTATTAGGGGTGAAGTCCCGGAATAGAAATAAGGGGACAAAGCAGGCAAATATAAGTATGTATCTTACCGGTTTCATGAGCGGTTTTGCATTTCGGTGGTGCTGCATAAAAATATTCCTGCGGCATTGTTTTGTGAAGAAGCAGGTAAATTCTTTAAGTATTCGGATGTATGAAGAAAATGTTTCAAGAGAATGGGTACATTTTCTGGGAAAGACCGGAAAGAGAGGGCATAAAAAAAGCGTCCCGGATGGGGACGCTTTTTCTTATTTTAAAAATGAACTATTCGTTCAGGGTGAATCTTACAAAACCGGTAACTGTTAAGTCTTTATCGGTACTTTCCAGATAAGCTTTTACAGTTTGTTTGTTTTCTTTCACGAAAGCCTGGTTTAACAGGGTTGCTTCCTGATAAAATTTGTTCAGACGTCCCTGAGCGATCTTATCCAGCATAGCTTCCGGTTTACCTTCTTCACGTGCTTTTTCACGACCGATTTCCAATTCATGGTCGATGATGTTCTGTGGAACATCGTTTTTATCTACAGCGACAGGAGCCATAGCAGCTACTTGCATAGCTGTGTCTTTTTTTACCTGAGCATCTGCTGTTTTATTGAAACCGACCAATGCAGCCAGTTTGTTTCCCGGGTGGATATAAGCGATAGTATCTTCGGCTTCGATTTTACCGTAGAATGCCAATTCGATTTTTTCTCCAATAACCCCGGTTTGTTCTGAAATGTGGTCTGCAATCGTTCTGCCATCGATCTGCAATGCCAAAAGAGCATCTTTATCGGTCGGCATGCTTGCTAAAGCCGCATCCAAAATCTTATGTGTGAAGTTTACGAAATTTTCGTTCTTAGCAACGAAGTCTGTTTCACAGTTCAGACTAACCATTGCGCCTTTTTTGCCTTCGGCAGCAGCCAGGACACAACCTTCTTTGGCTTCCCTGTCGGCACGTTTGCTGGCAACGATAAGGCCTCTTTTGCGGATGATATCGACGGCTTTGTCAAAATCGCCTTCAGCTTCCTGAAGAGCTTTTTTACAGTCCATCATCCCTGCGTTAGTTGCATGACGCAACTTCATTACATCAGCTGCTTTAATTTCCATGATTTACTCCTTTTTTATTTTGATTTCCGGGATCGATCGAAACAACCGATCCCGGGAAATCATTCATAATTATTCTTCAGTTGCTGCCACTTCTGCGGTGCTTTCAGCTACTTTTTCTTCTTTCTTAGCAGCCGGTTTGTCAGCACTTTCCTTGTCTTTTTCTGCTTTACGTTCTGTCAGGCCTTCTTTAATAGCTTCTGAAACTTTGTCTATTACGAGGCTGATAGAGGTTGAAGCATCGTCGTTACACGGGATAACGAAGTCGATCGTATCAGGATTCGAATTGGTATCAACCATGGCAAATACCGGGATTCCCAGAGTTCTGGCTTCTTTGATAGCGATATGTTCTTTCATAACATCCACTACGAAAAGAGCTGCCGGCAGACGGGTCAGGTCTGCGATACTACCCAGGTTCTTGTCCAGTTTTGCACGCTGGCGTGAAATCTGAAGTTTTTCACGTTTTGAAAGGTGGTCGAAAGTACCATCTTTTTCCATCTTGTCGATGGTGGTCATTTTTTTCACAGCCTTACGGATTGTCGGGAAATTGGTCAGCATACCGCCCGGCCATCTTTCAGTAACATAAGGCATGTTAATATTAGAGATTTTTTCAGCAACAATGTCCTTAGCCTGTTTCTTTGTTGCAACAAACAGAATTTTTCTTCCTGATTTAGCGATCTGTTTCAACGCAGCGGCTGCTTTGTCTAACATGATAGCTGTTTTGTTCAGGTCAATAATGTGGATATCATTCCGCTCCATAAAAATATACGGAGCCATTTTAGGATTCCATTTACGGGTCAGGTGTCCGAAATGACAACCTGCATTTAATAATTCGTCGAAATTTGTATTTGACATTTGTCTTGTTTTAAAAAGTTTACATTCTTCATTTAAGCAATTGCCGGGTAGTCCCATCGAAGGAGTCCCGTCAATTTAGATACTAAACTGCGATTAACGTTTAGAGAACTGGAATCTCTTACGTGCTTTTGGCTGTCCCGGTTTCTTACGTTCAACCTCACGCGGGTCTCTCGTCATGAAACCTGCAGCTCTCAATTTTACTTTGTCTTCTGCATTGATTTCAACCAGAGCTCTGGCAATACCCAAGCGAACTGCTTCAGCCTGACCTTTATAACCACCTCCATCGAGATTGATTTTAATGTCATACTGTCCAGTCACTCCTAATAGTTCCAGAGGTTGCTTTACAATGTACTGCAGTGTAGGCAGGGTGAAATATTCTTCCAATATTCTGTTATTGATTTTGATATTACCTTTACCTTCACTTACGTAAACGCGAGCTACTGCTGCTTTTCTTCTACCGATTGCGTTAATTACTTCCATGACCTATTATTTTAAAGAGTTTAAATCAATTACCTTCGGCTGTTGAGCTTCGTGTTTGTGTGCTGTGCCAGCATTCAAATAAAGGTTTTTCAATACAGCTCTTCCAAGGCGGTTCTTAGGAAGCATACCACGAACGGCGTGTTCGATCACTCTTTCCGGATGAGCTTTCAATACGGCTGCCGGAGAGGTGTGCCGCTGACCTCCGGGATATCCGGTGTGGCGGGTGTACACTTTGTCGGTTAATTTATTACCGGTCAATACGATTTTGTCTGCGTTGATAATGATAACATTATCTCCACAATCTACATGAGGAGAATAAGTCGGTTTGTACTTGCCTCTTAACAGTTTCGCAACTTTTGAAGCAAGACGTCCCAAAACCTCGTTTTCTGCGTCAATTAAAACCCATTCTTTTTGTGTGGTGGCTTTATTGACATAAGTTGTTTTGTAACTTACTTGATCCACTTCTTTTTTAATTTAAATTATACATCTGTTTGTTTTTTGTTGTGGTAACTCCTTGCATTTCATGACGATAAGAATAACGCGACGGTCGGGCAGACCTTAAAAATCTTTCGTCCTGGGCGTGCCTGCAAGGTAAATGGCTAAGGTTCAGCCTTGCAGTTTCGAGAGTACACCACTCCAAAATGAGGGACAAAATTACATAAAAAGAATTTATAATCAAACAGTTTGCCAAAAAAAGATCGTTCTCCGGCGTGTCGCCCGGATGAAAGAGAAAAATTGTCGCCCCGCAGTTCTTGAAAATAAGCCGGGCATGAGCCTGGGAACGGTTAGATGATACGATTTTTGTTCGTTCGTTTACTTTGCTGCAAAGATATTCTGAGAACGGTTAAAAATAGAAAGGGTATTTTTTGCCGCATGGGTTTTAAGGTAATTCTATCGTTTTCCGGTCTTCCGTATAGCAGGTAAAAATGCCGAGGGCTCCGTTTAGATTGCCTTCTAAAGGGACAGGGTTGGTGATGCTTCCCTGAATGGCGGAATTCGCTCCGTTTAAGGAGATTTGGTAATCGTAGTTTTCACGGGTGATACGCTTTAAAAGCAATACGACTTTTGAAGCGGTAGCCAGTTCCGAACAGGCGATACTTTTTTCAACCGACTCTCCCGAATGATATTTGCTGTAATCCAGATAGGTGACTTTCCGTTCGATCACTTCATTCCCGCTTTGAACTTCCAGCGCATAGATATAATAGTTTTGCCGGGATTCCCTGGAAGTGTAAAAACGGATTTTAGCTTCATTGCCGTTTATTGCGTAACTATCGATGTTAATATTGTCCGGGACGGTAGTTTCGGCTGTAATCCATTTATTGTCATGAGTTTTGATTCTTAAACGCAAGGTATCTTCGAAATTGGTTTGCAGAGGCGCTTCGCTTTGATAATTACACTGCACGTCCTGTATCTCTTCCGAATCGAACAGGTAATATAAAGTAATCCGGCCGGGGGTATAAATGGTAACATCCATTTCCTGTGGGAAATCATATTGAATATTATCCGTTATCGGGACGACATGGGTGGCGGTCAGTACCACATTTTCACCCGGCTGGCAATAGCATTCTATAAAATATTCCGGAACGGCTCCCGTGTTCCGTAAAGGTAAAGTTTCTTCGGGCATGCAGGCACTCCACAAAGGGAAAGCGAATATCCATATCATATATCTGATTTTCATAACTTTCTGGTGTTAAAGATTTAAACGTAATGAAATGTATGGAATAAAAGGTAATAACACCTTCGACTGAGGAACTACCCGCATTTCGCTGCCCGATCTGACGGGTTTAAAATAAATGAACGAAGGATTCGATTGATTGTATAGGTTGTAGGCTCCCAGACTTAATTTCAGGGCTGCATGTTTATAAGGTATATGGTAATCTATATTCATATCTAATCGGTGGCTGGCCGGTAATTGATAATTATAACGATCGGTATATACCGGGACGATAATGGGCGGCTGCTTGCTGCCTGCGATGTCGTGGGCGATAGCCATTCCTACGGGGAATGTGGTATATACCCCTGATGAATAAGTCCACAGGGCATTTAAGGTCAGGCGTGGGGTGAAATCGTAAGAACCGTTGATAACGACATTGTGCTTCACATCATAAGGGGGATTGAATGCCCGGCCTTCGTTGATATCTGCAAATTTTCGCTTAGACTCCGAAAGGGTGTAATTCATCCGGGCGTTTAATTTAGAGCTTGTGAAAGCGAGATTCAATTCCAATCCTTTGGCATAGCCTTTGCCTTCGATCATTTCATCCGTCAGGGTGGTATAACGAGTGGACATCCCGGAAGAAAAATCTTTTAAATGTTTCATGTTTTTGTAAAACAGACCGATATAAGCCGATAGCAATGAGCCGATTTCTTGTCCCATTCCGATGGAATACTGGTGACAAATCGCAGGTTTCATTCCTTTTGCAAGCGGATACCAGATATCTACCGGGGTTTTTACGGCAAAATAGGGATAAAGGCTAAGGTATTGAGCGGTTTGTGAATAGTCTGTCCATATTGAAAAGCCTCCCCGGGTGTAGCTGAGCTTTGCCCTGGGGGAAAGAGCGAGCGTAACAGAAGCACCGTTATAAACCTGGAAGTTTATCCCGCCGCTAAATGTGAACGACTGATTTATATTATATATGATATCTGTATATATTTCAGATATATTAAATTTATTATTTGAACTTAATATCAGGTAATCTCCGATGCCTTCCGGACGGTCGGCCGTTTCGAACCGTGCCTGCTCGAATTTGGCTCCGGCATTGAGTTGAAGTTTATCCGAGAAAGAATGACTATAAGCCATCCGCCCGATCATGGAATAATGCCGGTTGCCTCCTCCCATCGGGATACTACCTTCTGCGTTTCCCTGGCTGTAAGCGAGCTTTTCACCTAATTGAAAGCGGAAAGAATTACGGGCATTAGGGGTGTAGGTAGCTCCGATGTTGGCAGAACAGGTATGCCAATCGAAATCGTAACGGATATTTTCGCTGAGCTTGAGCGTCAGGGCGTCGAGGGTAAACAGACCGAAGGCATTTAGCCGCCATTTGTTTGAAAGCCGTGAATCCAGACTGAACGTCAGGTCATTGAAAGAGTATTCGGGCATATAATTCGGGTCTTCCGGTTTTTTGATCGATTTGTTGTAGAGGTGTGCGATCGCCTGTAAATAAGACGCTCGTGCCGAAATGGCAAAAGAGGTATGGTTTTTCACGATAGGGCCTTTGGCTTTTAGGGCGGAAGACACCAGCCCTAAAGAGATTTCTCCTTCGAATTTTTCTTTATTCCCGACATCCGGCCGCATATTGATGTAAGAAGATAGATAACTGTTGTAAGCAGCCGGAAAACCACTTTTATAGATGGTAGAATTATTCAGAATGTAAGGATCGAAAGTCGATAAAATTCCAGTCAGGTGGTCGGGGCTGGCAATTTCCATATCGTTGGTTAAAAATCCATTTTCATAGCTATTGCCGCCCCGTACATAAATGCCCGGATCCAGGGCATTCGTACTGACGATGCCGGGAGTCGTGGCCAGGTATTTCAATATATCCTGCTCTCCTAAAATCGCGGGAATCATGTCGATGCCTTTTCGCGAGGAATAAAAGCGTCCCGGTACACTGCGGGCGGCGATCACTACCTCTTTCAGGTTATTTTGCCTGTTGCGCAAAGTCACTACAAAAGGAGTATCATTGTAGCTTACGCGGACAATTTCCGTTTTATAATTCAGATGTGAGAATTCGATTGTACAGGGAAGTTCGCATACCAACTCGAAATATCCTAATGAGTCGGAAGAAGTCCCTGCATCCTTTTCCGGACAATAAATATTCACTCCTCTTACCGGTTCTCCGCTTTGGATAAGTACCCGCCCCGTAATAACCGATTGTGCCAAAAGAGTCCATGGCCAAAGAAAGAATATGAAAATCAGGATTTTTACCATAAGTTATTTAGCCCCCGCCCCGACAAATATAGTAAAATAATTTACCCGGAATATGTTTTCCTCTTAATTCATTCGTAGCTTTGCAAAACTAAAAACAAACGAGAAAATGAGTGTATATCTGCATATTCCTTTTTGCCGTAGTAAATGTTTTTATTGTGGATTTTATTCTGTGGTCTCCGATCATTTAAGGACAGAATATATCCGGGCTTTGTGCCGGGAAATCGGAATACGGAAAGACTATCTTTCAACTCCTGTTCAGGAAACACTTTATTTAGGTGGCGGAACGCCTTCTTATCTGAAACCGGACGAGTTGGAAAGGATCGTCGGTGAGTTGGAAAAAACATATATTTTTTCTTCTCAGGCAGAGCGTACGATCGAAATGAATCCCGAAGATGCAAGCCGGGAAAAAATGCAGGCCTTGAAAGAGCTTGGATTTAACCGTTTGAGTATTGGAGTACAATCGTTTGACGATGGTGTTTTGAAGCGGATCAACAGATCCCATTCCGCAGCGGATGCTTTGCGGGCTATCGAATGGGGGGAACAAGCTGGATTCGATAATATGGGGATGGATTTGATTATCGGCTTGCCGGGACAGTCCACGCAACAGATTATTCGGGATTTAGATACGATCAGTAAATTGCCTTTAAGTCATTTATCGGTTTATATTTTAAGTGTCGATTCAAATTCTGTTTTTGAGAGATTACAACAAAAAGGGAAATTTCAGCCCGATGAGGATGATGTTTTAGCGGAGAAATACCTTTTAGTGGCCGATTATCTGAAAGCTGCGGGGTTTGAGCATTACGAAATATCGAATTTTGCCCGGGACGGTAAATATGCCGTTCACAATACGGCTTACTGGCAACAAAAGCACTATATCGGTTTCGGCGCTTCGGCACATTCTTACGACGGGAATTCCCGGCAATGGAACGTTGCCAATATTAAAACCTATATTGAAGGTTTAGATCACGATGTTTTGAATTTTGAAAGAGAGGAATTAAGCAAAAAAGACAAATTCAATGAATCGATCATGACCAACTTACGCACGATGTGGGGAATCGGAATTGAAAATTTAGAAAAAGAATATCCCGGATTTTGGGCGGAAGTGGAGCCCCGGCTTACCTCTTATCTGTCCGGCGGGTATGCAGAAAAGGATAAAGGCGTATTGAAATTAACGCCCCGGGGCTGGCTGATTTCCGATCGTATTTTCAGCGATCTATTCGTTTAACCCTTTTTATTAATTTTGCCATTTCTGTTATTATTTATTATTTTTGCAAACCGCGTCAATTTTGGTACGTGGAGAAATCAAACCTAACTGTGTAAATTAAAAAAAATGAGTACACAAAAAACGTCAGTAAAAGACCTTTTGCAATCGGGAGATTGCGGAAAAGAAATTGAGATCAGTGGCTGGGTAAGAACGAAAAGAGGCAATAAACAAGTGAATTTTATTGCCTTAAACGATGGTTCTACCATTAATAATATACAGGTTGTCGTAGATATGAATAATTTCCCGGAAGAGTTGATGAAGAAGGTCACTACGGGAGCGGCCATTCACGTAAAGGGCATGCTCGTCGAGAGCCAGGGAAGCGGACAGGCACATGAAATTCATGCACGGGAATTGCAGGTTTTGGGTGAAGCCGATCCGGAAAAGTATCCGATTCAGCCTAAAAAGCATAGTCTTGAATTTTTGCGGGAAGTAGCGCATCTGCGTTTCAGAACCAATACATTCGGGGCTGTGTTCAGAATCCGTCATGCCATGGCATTCGCCATTCATCAATATTTTAACGAACATGGTTTTTTCTATCTGAACACTCCGCTCATTACGGCTTCCGATTGTGAGGGTGCGGGGGAAATGTTCCGGGTGACGACGCTCGATCCCAAGAATCCTCCTTTGACAGAGGAAGGTGAAGTGGATTATAAGCAGGATTTTTTCGGTAAAGCGACCAATCTTACCGTGAGCGGACAGCTTGAAGGAGAACTGGGAGCCATGGCTTTGGGAAAAATTTATACTTTCGGACCGACTTTCCGGGCTGAAAATTCGAATACCACCCGCCATCTTTCCGAATTTTGGATGATCGAGCCTGAAATGGCTTTTTATGACCTGAACGATAATATGGATCTGGCGGAGGATTTTTTGAAATACCTGATCCGTTATGCGCTGGAACATTGTATGGACGATCTTAAATTTCTGAGTGCACGTTTGCAGGAAGAAGAAAAGAACAAAAAAGCGGAAGACCGTTCTATGGAGCTGATCGAAAAATTGAATTTCGTGCTGACTCACGATTTTGAACGGGTAACTTATACCGAAGCGGTCGAAATCCTGAAAAACAGTAAGCCGAACAAAAACGGAAAATTCCAGTATCCGGTGGAAGGCTGGGGTGTGGACCTGCAAAGTGAGCACGAACGTTATCTGGTAGAGAAGCACTTTAAGAAACCGGTGATCCTGACGGGCTATCCGAAAGAGATCAAAGCTTTTTATATGAAGCAAAACCCGGATGGAAAAACGGTTGCTGCCATGGATGTGCTTTTCCCGCAGATCGGGGAAATTATCGGAGGATCGCAGCGTGAAGAAAGTTACGATAAATTACTCGCCCGAATGCAGGAAGTCGGCATTCCGGTCGAGAATATGTCTTATTATTTGGATCCCCGCCGTTTCGGCTCTGCCGTGCACAGCGGATTCGGGCTTGGTTTCGAACGGCTTTTACTGTTCGTAACCGGAATGGGAAATATCCGGGATGTCATTCCTTTCCCGCGTGCTCCGAAAACAGCAGAATTTTAAATTTTTAATTGTATATTGGTGCACTTGAATGTGCATCAATATTTTTCAAATACAGTGAATTAAGAAGTGCTAAAGCAGAATCTACAACAAAAGCTCGGGTTGAAAATCAATCCGCTTCAGATACAGTTGATAAAGCTGCTGGAACTTCCTACATATCAACTGGAACAGCGGATTAAAGAAGAACTGGAATCGAATCCTTTATTGGAAGAGGGGGAAGATGCGTCCGAACCGGAAGCAGAGCCGGAATATGAATCCGAAGGAGAGGACGAGAATTTCGACGAGTCGCAGTCTGAAGAGGAAAGGGAAGACGGTCCGTCGGAAAACGATGATTTTTCTCTGGAAGATTATATCAGTGACGATGACGATATTCCGGATTACCGCCTTTCTACTTCGAATGCTTCGAAAGACGATGATGGTAAGGATTTTGCATTTTCGCAAGGAGCTTCGTTTCGCGAGAGCCTGATCGCTCAGCTGGGCATGAGAAATTTGTCCGATTTCGAGCGGAATGTGGCGGAATATATTATCGGCAATATCGATGAGGACGGATATTTGCGGCGTGATGTGGAAAATATCGTCGATGACCTGGCTTTTGGAGTGGGAATAGAAATTACCGAAGCCGAAGTTTTACATTTACTTTCCATTATACAGGAATTCGAGCCGTTCGGAATCGGGGCGCGCGATTTAAAGGAATGTTTGCTTTTACAGGTGAACCATAAATTGGCGGAGGCACCCAATAACCTTGTATTACAGGATGCCCGCCAGATTCTGGAGGAGTGTTTCGAGGAGTTTTCCCGGAAACATTATGAGAAAATCTCCCGCCGCCTCAAGCTTACGGATGCCCGCCTGAAAGAAGCCATGGACGAGATTCTGAAACTGAATCCCAAGCCGGGAGGGACGATCTCCGATGCTTCCGCCGGGCATGAAGCGGAGAAAATCATTCCTGATTTTACCCTCGATCTGGTGGACGGTGAATTGCAATTAAGTCTGAACTCTGGGAATATCCCGGAGTTACGTTTGAATAAATCTTATTTGAATATTCTCGACCAGTATCAAAGCGGGCAGAGTTCCAAATCGAAAAAAGATGTCGTTTCTTTTGTGAAATATAAGCTGAATTCGGCGAAGTCGTTTATCGATGCCGTGCAGCAGCGGAACAACACGCTGATGCTGACGATGACGGCCATCGTTCAATTTCAGAAACAGTTTTTCCTGACCGGGGACGAAAATATGTTGAAGCCGATGATCCTGAGGGACATTGCCGATATTACCGGGTTGGATGTTTCTACCATTTCGCGGGTGTCTAATTCGAAATACATTCAAACCTGGTTCGGGATTTATGCTTTAAAGGACTTTTTTACCGGGAGTATGCAAACCACCAGCGGGGAAGAAGTAAGCACCGGAGAATTGAAAAATACGCTTAAAGCCATTATCGATGGAGAGGATAAGAGAAAACCTCTGACCGATGATGAATTGGTCGAGTTGATGGAGAAAAAAGGGTATCAGATTGCCCGGCGTACAATTGCCAAATACCGTCAAATGCTCGACATTCCGGTTGCCCGTTTGAGAAGGGAAATATAAAAATTTAAAGTAAGATTTTACATGAAACAGATCGCCCAGCTCATTTCCTATTTATTGCATCCCCTGCTGATGCCTTTATACGCTCTTTATTTTACTTTTAATGTCGATTCTATCTTTTCCCTGATTCCTTATCCGGCAAGGCTTTATTGTTATGTGGTGACAGGAGTGGCTTTGGTGGTGATGCCGTTGTTGAGCCTGCCTTTGTTCAAGCGTTTTCGCCTGATCAGTAACTATGGACTGGAATCGAAGCAGGAAAGAGTGTATCCCATTTTAATCGCAGTGGTTTTTGCCTTTGTCGGTTTCTGGGTGATCGGACGAATGCCTTATACGAATATCGTACAGCAATTATATCTGGTGCTGATTATCTTATTGTCGGTTTTTTCTATCGTCACTCTTCGTTGGAAAATGAGTATGCACATGACGGCTATGGGAGCCGCTTGCGGTTTCGTTTTTATTTTAGGAATGAAATATTGGGGAGATGTCCGGCAGGTCTTTATGATGATGCTGATTCTGTCGGGTATTTTGGCATCCTGCCGCCTATATTTGAAGAAGCATAATCCTTTACAGGTATATGTCGGTTTCCTGTTCGGGATAGCTTTTGTAATCGGTATTTTATATTAAAGGCTATTTTAAGAAAAGTACCCAAATATCGTTATTCTCCGTAATTCTGCGATATTCCGCACATGCATTGTCTGCATCCGTCTTATTGGAAAAGTGTTCGATACTGACTCTGAATCTCTTATCTTTGTTGATAAGCATGGCAGGATATTTTTGCTCTTTCAGCTTTCTCACCATTTCCTGGGCTTCTTTATAACGGGAAGGCCCGTAACTCCGGACAATGATATGGTATTGGGAAGAAGCCCGTTCTTGCCCGCTGGTTTGCTCGCCTGTGCCGGTAGCCGGTGAGACCGGGGTAACATTAGAAACGGCTTCAGAAGATACAGGTGCATTTTTTGGGGAATTACCCGCTTCCTCCGTTTCCCGGACTACGGAAACAGAAGTCAGATATTTCGGCGCAATTTTTTTCTCCTTGCATCCTGCTAAAGCGAAGACAATAACCCCTAATGCAAAAATTAATTTCATCGTTCTGATTAAATTTAACCGCAAATATACATTATTTGTTTCCTCAAACGCATTCATGATACAAATTTAATAAAAATATAGTTCAGTTTCTTACAGATAGATTAATTTTGCACAAATAAAATCGGAGGAATGAAAAAAATACTGTTTTTTTTATTAGGATGTTTTTTGCTGATCGGGTGCAAGAAAGATCGTGAAGCTGTGGTGAGGCTGGAAACTTCGCAAGGAATCATTCGCCTGAAATTATATGCCGAAACCCCTTTGCATCGGGAAAATTTTTTAAAGTTGGTCGAAGAAGGGTATTATAATGGGATGCTATTTCACCGGGTGATTCATGATTTTATGATCCAGGCCGGTGATCCCCACTCTAAAAAAGCCCGTCCCGGCATGAGATTGGGAGCGAATGGGATCGGTTATACTTTGAAAGCCGAGATATTGCCGCAATACTTCCATAAAAAGGGAGCATTGGCAGCAGCCCGGTCGAGCGATAATGTGAATCCGGAAAGGCAATCCAACGGCTCTCATTTCTATATTGTAAAAGGAAATGTATTTTCCCCGGCCGATTTAGACTCCCTGGTCAGGATAACGAACGAAAAACGCTTTACAGCTCTTTTCGAACGGTTGCAACGGACGCGGCAGGGAGAGATCATGAAATTGCAGGCAGCCCGTAATTATGAGGGATTGATAAAGATAAACGAAGAATTGTCGGCAGAAACCCGGAAACAATTTAAAAATACGGAGTTGATCCTGTCGGAGGAGCAGCGCAGGGTTTATACCACTTTAGGAGGGGCTCCCCATTTGGACGGTGAATACACGGTTTTCGGAGAAGTGACCGACGGGTTGGAAGTTGTGGAAAAAATCGTTCAGGTAGCGACAGATGAAAATTTTCGTCCTTTGGAAGATGTCGTTATATATAAAGCAGAAATAGAAAAATAATCTTAAGCCGTATAAATTATGAAACAAACAAAGTTATTATTCCTTTTACTGTTATTGTGTGCGTCGATCACAGTTTCCTGTGCCAAGAAATATAAAGTGGTGGTTATGGAAACCAATATGGGCACAATCAAAGTGAAATTGTACGAAGACACTCCTTTACACAGTGAGAATTTTTTAAAACTGGCGGGAGAGGGGCATTTTGACGGACTATTATTTCATCGTGTGATTAAAGATTTTATGATACAGGGAGGAGCTTCCGATTCCAAAGGAGCTGAAAAAGGGAAAATGGTGGGCTTGTCCGATCCCGGCTATTCCATAGAGGCGGAATTTCGTCCCGCCCATTTCCACAAAAAAGGCGCTTTGGCTGCAGCCCGTGAGGGGGATGAGGTGAATCCCGAAAAGAAATCTTCGGGAGAACAATTCTATATCGTACAGGGAAAAATTTTTACCGATGATGAATTGGATATGATAGAAAAAAGGAGGTTGGTGATGGCTAAAAACGATTTGGGAAGAAAGTTATTCCAGCCTAAAGTGGAGGAATACAGGCAATATCTTTCAAGCGGACAGCAGGCGAAAGCAGATAGCCTGACCCAAACGATCAATGCCCGTATTGAAAAAGATTTCGCAGAATATAAAGACCACCTCATTCCTGCCGAAATCCGGGAGGTTTATAAGACGACCGGAGGCACGCCCCATTTGGACGGAGCATATACCGTTTTTGGGGAGGTGATCGAAGGACTGGATATTGTAGATAAAATTGCTGCGGTAAAAACCGACCAGAACGATCGTCCCGAAGAAGATGTCGTGATCCTGAAAACCAATTTGAAAAAGAAGTAAGCAAAGCTTGATTTTCCCCGGTAAGTAAGAAGGGAGCCTATAAAGTTGGTCTGTTTCAGAAGCAGCTTTGCCGGGAAGAATAAACGGTGAAAACCGGATTGATTTCGCCCCGTTGTCCGACTGAACTTTTTTCAGGGCAACGGGGCGAAAAGTATGTACTCGTTTTCCCGGCTTCTTAATTGGAAATATCGCTGACCTCTTTTCCTACAGACTGCTTTTCTTCATTTTTCTTTGCGATGTAAAATCCCCGTCCGGGAGTCCATTCCACACAAAACAACTCTTCAATCTCCGGGCAATTTTGCCTGGCAAGGTTGGATTGAAGCCATTTCTCTGTTTTTCCGGCACTCTCCAATGAAGAATTTAGAATAGAACCGTTATCTACAAAGAGAAAAGATTCCGATTTGGAATTCCGGCGCGATACGGTGAGTTGCCCGTTCGTTTCAAAACGAACGTCCTCCACATCCAGCATGGAAAAAATGCCGTTTTCCCGCAATAAAGTGCGGAACTGTTCCATTTCCAGGCCGTTTCGTTTAAATTCTTTCAGGTTGATCTTTCCATCCCGGACGATCATAATCGTGTCGCCCTTGATCAGTCGTCTTAAAAACCTGAAACGGAGCAGGTAGCGAATACCCATATTGAAGCAAGTCCATACCCCCAGAGAAAAAACAAGTTGCCAGGCGGATACATCGGGGCTATATATCACCCCTCCGACCAAAGCTCCCAGTACAAAGGCATTTACAGAATCGAGAGGGGTTAGCTGTGCCATTTGCGTTTTCCCGGAGATGCGGAGAAAAAAGAGCACCCCCAGCATGCCCACAATGATTTTGACAACGATAGTGAGGTACATCATAACATAAGAAAAATATAATTTACACTCTAATAACGTTTGGAAGGTGGTTTTGTTAGGAAATAACGGGCTAAATTTTTACTCAATGTAACAAGTATCTGTTCTTTATTTTATTTCAAAAGGGGAATGAATTTTCCCGGTTTTGGAAATGGAAAGGCTTCTTTGGGAAAAGTGACAGGAAGGAAAGCCGCCGTTTGCCATCCGGCGATTATCGGGGGAGAGTAAAAATAAAAGGCTGTATTCCTTTTTCGGGATACAGCCTTTTCGGTTATCCGGTCGTCAGCCGATGATTTTTTTTATTTCGCTTAGTTTATTCAAGGCTTCCAGCGGGGTGAGGCTATCGATATCGAGTCCTACGATTTCAGTCCGGATTTGTGACAATACCGGATCATCCAATTGGAAGAAGCTCAATTGCATACCTTCGCGTTCCGAAGCGATCGTTTCCACATTTTTTTGGATTGTTCCGTTTTTATCCCGGTCGTTTTCCAATTGTTTCAAAATTTCATCGGCGCGTTTGATGACCGATTGAGGCAGGCCTGCCATTTTACCTACCTGAATACCGAACGAGTGGTTGGAGCCGCCTTTTACCAATTTGCGCAGAAATACCACTTTGTTACCCACTTCTTTTACGGAAACATTGTAGTTTTTGATCTTCTTGAAAGAACGTTCCATTTCGTTCAGCTCATGATAGTGCGTGGCAAACAGGGTTTTGGCGTGGTGTTTCGGATTTTCGTGAAGATATTCCACGATAGCCCAGGCTATGGAAATACCGTCGTAGGTGGAAGTTCCCCTTCCCAATTCGTCGAACAGAACCAGACTGCGGTCCGATATATTATTCAGGATGTTGGCGGCTTCGTTCATTTCTACCATAAAGGTGGATTCGCCTTGCGAAATGTTGTCGGAAGCCCCTACCCGGGTGAAAACTTTATCGACATATCCGATCCTTGCCGTTTCTGCTGGCACAAAACAGCCTGCCTGTGCTAAAATAACGATGAGTGCCGTTTGGCGCAGTAATGCCGATTTACCCGCCATATTAGGACCTGTGATGATGATGATCTGCTGTTTCGATTTGTCCAGATAGACATTGTTGGCGATGTATTCTTCTCCCGGAGGTAATTGTTTTTCGATCACCGGATGGCGTCCGTTTTTTATATCGATCACATCGGAATCGTCGATGACGGGACGGGAATATTTATTGCCGATGGATACTTCTGCGAAAGAAATAAGGGTATCGATCCCGGCAATGATCCGGGCGTCCGTTTGTATCTGCCGGATGTACGAAGAGGCCTCTTTTAATAAATTATTGTAAATATTCGTTTCTATCTCCAAAATCTTGTCCTCTGCTCCTAAGATCTTGTCTTCGTATTCTTTAAGTTCTGGTGTGATGTATCTTTCCCCATTGACGAGGGTTTGTTTGCGTATCCAGGTATCGGGAGCTTTATCTTTATGTGCTTTGGTCACTTCGATATAATACCCGAACACATTATTGAATCCGATTTTGAGCGAAGGGATTCCGGTGATTTCGATCTCGCGTTGCTGCATTTGTAACAACATTTCTTTGCCGTGGGTGGAGATGTTCCGCAATTCGTCCAGCTCTGTATTTACTCCTGTGTTGATCACTCCGCCTTTGCTCACCAGGTGAGGAGCATTTTCACAGATTTCGCGCTCTATCCTTTCATAAAGTTCCCGGCAGGCATCCAGTTGTTCGGCTTGCTTTTTCAGAAACTCGTTCCCGGCCTGCATGCAGATTTCTTTTAGGGGAGTGATGGCTGAGAGCGCATTTTTTAATTGATTCATTTCCCGGGGAGTGATCCGGCCTACTCCTATTTTAGAAGCCAGGCGTTCGAGATCACCGATGGACTCGAGAAGGGATTCCGCTTCTTGCCGGATGTGCTCCTGCTGAATGAAACAATCCACGATATCCAGCCGCTCGTTGATCTCTTCCGGCGATTTCAGAGGCATGCAAACCCATCTTCTTAAAGTACGGCTTCCCATAGGGGTGATTGTCCGGTCGATAATATCGACCAGCGATTTACCTTCTTCGTACGAAGAGTGAAGCAGTTCTAAATTGCGAAGAGTGAAGCGGTCTAACAGTACGCTATGCGATTCGTCGATCCGGGAAATGGACGTGATATGCGATACCATATCGTGTTTTGTCATTTCCAGATAATTCATCACGGCACCCGCAGCAGAAATACCGCAATTCATCCGGTCGATCCCGAAACCTTTCAGGGAATTCACATCGAAATGTTTTTCCAATTTTTCCTGCGAAGCATCGCGGTCGAAGAACCATTCTTCGATCGGATACATATAAAATTTACCTCCGAATAATTCATGAAAACGGCTTTCCTGCCCTTTTTGATAGATCACTTCCTTCGGTTGAAAACTATTCAGCAATTTATCGATTGTGCTGAAAGAGCCTTCTGTGGTCAGAAATTCTCCGGTGGAAAGATCGAGCAGGGCTAAACCTGCTTCCGTTTTATTGAAATAGACCGAAGCAAGGAAAATATTGCTTTTCGTATCGGTGGAATATTCACTGTAAGACACTCCCGGAGTGACCAGTTCGATCACGCCTCTTTTCACTAAAAATTTTGTTTTCTTAGGGTCTTCTAACTGTTCGCAAATGGCCACCCGCTGGCCTGCACGTACTAATTTAGGCAGGTAATTGTCTATCGCGTGGTGCGGAAAGCCCGCTAATTCCACCGTGCCGGGAGAACCGTGCGATCTTTTGGTTAAGGTAATACCTAATATGCGGGAAGTGGTTATAGCGTCTTCGCCGAACGTTTCATAGAAGTCCCCCATCCGATAAAGTAAAATTGCATCCGGATATTTTGCTTTCATCGAATAGTATTGCTGCATTAAAGGCGTTTCGCCACCGTCTTTTTTTGCCATTTTTATATTGTTATATCAAAAAACATTTTTTAATAGGATAAACCGCTACACCATTAGTATCCTTCAATAATTTTGAGTTATTTTGTAGCTTTCAAAGATAAATATTTTAAAGGAGAAAAGTTTAAAAGCTCGTAAACATTATGTAATTTTGTAACCATGAATATTGAGGAATTGAGAGAATTTTGTCTGAATCTGGAATTTACGACAGAAGAGGTGTTGTGGGACGGAGTGCTGGTGTTTAAGGTAGGGGGAAAGATGTTTTGTTTTGCTCCCCTGGACGAGAGTCTGAAAATGAACCTGAAATGTGATCCTGATGAGGCACTTGAATTGCGGGAAAGGTTTCCGGCAGTCTTGCCCGGTTACCACATGAACAAAAAGTATTGGAATACCGTATTAATAGACGGGACAATCAGCGATAGTATGTTAAAAGTCTGGATAGAGAACTCCTACCGCTTGGTCAGGGCTAAACTGACAAAACAGGAAAAAGCTCTGCTGGGACTTTAACGAGGAATCGAAACAATCGATAACAAATAATTATATATGGATAATATATCGGAAATATTGGCAACCTACAACTGTGTAAATTTGGATGACAAAATACAATTTAATTTAGATGGGGTTGTAGAGAAAGAGGTGAAACAGGCTTTTTGTCAGGAAAATCTCGAATTTTGTGTTGCATGTATGGACTATACTACGCTAAAACTGACGGATACGGAAGAATCGGTCAGGCTTTTCGTAGCGGATTTACTGAAGAAATTGAAAAAATTCAACCTTCGGGAAGTGGCAGCCGTTTGCGTGTATCCGAATTTTGCAGGTATTGTCCGGGAAGGATTGAAGGAAACCCAGATTCAAACCGCTGTGGTTGCAGGTAATTTTCCGAATTCCCAAACTTTCACCGAAATCAAACTGGCCGAATGTAAAATGGCGATCAGTGCAGGAGCGCAGGAAGTGGATGTTGTGATTTCCGTGGGCGATATGCTTGAAAAGAATTATGAAAAAGTTTACAGGGAATTGAAAGCGATCCGTAAAGTTTGTGAAGGGGTACGTTTGAAAGTGATTTTGGAAACCGGAGAATTGAAAGATTTGGAAACCATTTTTTATGCTTCTCTGATCAGTGCTTATGCGGGGGCTGATTTTATCAAGACCTCTACCGGAAAAGTTCCGGTGAATGCTACTCCTGAATCGGCATACGTCATGTGTGAGGCGATCAAGGCATACTACGGACAGACAGGTAAAAGAGTCGGCTTAAAAGTTGCCGGAGGAGTGTCCAAAGCTCAGAATGCAATCCGTTATCTGACGATCGTTAATTACGTTTTGGGAAGCGAATGGCTGACTCCTTATTATTTCCGGATCGGTGCATCCCAGTTGATGGACGATATTGTAAAAGAAATCAAGGCTTTGCAGATTGCCAAATAATATAGGCTATCCGGCCGGTATAAAAAAAGCTGTTTGAAAGATAGAATTTCAAACAGCTTTTTTATTTATTCTTTAATGTGATTTATGGTTTTTCTTCGTGATTTTCCTCTATCTCCAATTTATCCGCATCGATATCCTCTTCTTCGTCGTAGATTTGCAACAACGGTTCCCGGAAAGTTTTATTGGTAATGCTTTTTTCCATTGTCAGAAGCAAAGAAGGTAAAATAATCAGATTCGCCAGCATAGCCGCAAATAGAGTGATAGAGGTCAATAGTCCCAACGCGAAAGTACCTCCGAAACTCGACAGGCAGAATATACTGAAACCGCAAAGTAAAATAATGGAAGTATAGATCATACTTTGACCTATCTCTTTCAGGGCGAGCACAACCGACGACCGGATGCTCCAGTTCGTAGCCTGGAGTTCCTGCCTGTATTTAGCTAAATAGTGAATGGTGTTATCGACCGAGATTCCGAAAGCGACGCTGAAAACCAAAATTGTGGAAGCTTTTATCGGAATGCCTGCATAGCCCATAATTGCGGCGGTGATAATCTGAGGTATGACATTGGGGACGAGTGCGATCAGCACCATGCGTTTGCTTTTGAACATCCAGGCCATAAAGCCTGCAATCAGGATAATGGCCAGCGCAAGGGAAGAAAACAGATTTTTGATCAGATATTGGTTTCCTTTGAAAAATACGATGCTCGATCCGGTGATATTTATATCGTGCTTGTCCGTAGGAAAAATACGTTCGGTGATTTTATATAAGGTATCTTCTTTAGCTTCCATTCTTTTCGTGCCGATATCTTTCACCCTAAAGCTCAATCTGACTTTGCTTGCGGTGGAATCGACAAAAGATTTTGCCATAGAACTCGTCCCTTCGGTCGATTCCGATACATATTTCATGATAAAATTTTTCGTCATGTTATTCGGCAGCTTGTAGTAGGATGATTTTCCGTTATAATAAGCCTGGTTGGCGAACTTTGCCGCTTCCACAACCGAGATGGAACGCGATAGATCGGGGTCGCTGGATAGTTCCGTATTTAATTCATTCAATTTTTCAAGGTTCGATAATTTGAATACCTGATTGGGTTTTTTGAAATCGATGGTTACTTCCAAAGGCATTAGCCCGCCGAAGTTCGATTCGAAGAAAGACAGGTCTTGCCGGATGGGATCGGTTTCTTTCAGGTCGTCCACCATGTATCCTGTCGTTTTCATGAGAGTGATCCCGAAGATCCCGGCTGCCGTGATTATCGAAGCGGTGATATAGATAACCGTACGCCGGTTGATAACGATAAAAATCAATTTATCGATAACCTTATTGATAAAAGGGTTGTAAAGGTGTTTGGTTTGTTTCGGATCGGGAACAGGCAGGAAACTGAATATGGTGGGAATTAAAATAAGGCATACCAGGAATACGGTGGTAATACTCATAAAGGCAATTAACCCGAATTCGACCAATATACGGCTGGAAGTGATTATAAAGGTTGCGAAGCCTGCTGCTGTAGTCAGGTTGGATAGTAGCGTCGCATTTCCGATTTTTTGAACCATACGCTGTAAGGCTTTGATCTTGTTACCGTGCCGGACATATTCGGCATGATACTTATTGACCATATACACGCAATTCGGAATGCCGATCACGATCAGTAAAGGAGGCAGCATAGCCGTCAGCAGGGTGATTTTTATTCCCAACATAGCCATGAATCCCATTGCCCACACCACATTGATACCGATGATACCGACACAGAATCCTACGATCCGGAAAGAGCTGAAAAACAGGTAAAGGATAATGGCGGTGATCAATAACGACAAAGCGATGAACATGTACATTTCGCCTTTGATATTCTCCGCATTGATTACCCGGATGTAGGGCATACCTGAATAGTGCATCTTCAGGTTGTATTTTTCCGTAAAATGATCGGTAATATCCAGCACCTTTTCCACCAATTCCACCCGTGCCGGGGAATTCATGACTTCGGCGGATACGGTGATCATCATGTTGTATGCATGTGTTTTTTTATCCAGCAGCATACCTTCGTAAAAAGGCAGGTTCTCTGCAATATAAGCCAGACTGTCGAGTTCCTCTTTGGTAGAAATGCGGGAAGGAAAAATCGGGAGCACCTCGAATTTTTTCAGGTCGGTGTTCTTATGTAAATTAAAGGTGTGGGTGATGGAAATTAAGGCGTTTACTCCTTTCAGGGCTTTGATGCTATCGCCCATGGCAATCCAGTCGTTGATTTTATCCAATTCGTAAAAATTGGAATCCTGAATGGCGAAGACCATGGCATTCCCTTCTTGTCCGAAAGTTTCCCGGAATTTGCTGTAATCGATATAAGCGGGATCGTCGGCGGGTAATAAATCGGCACTTTCATAGGACATCTGGATATTCTTGATCTGAAATCCCATGAAAATCGTTCCCAGTAAAACTCCTGCGATAAATGCAATCCGATAACGCAGGATAATCCCTGCAATCTTTGTCCACATGCTCATTTTATAAAGTTTGGAAAATCGAATTTAAGACCTCCGGTTTCTTTTCAATTCGGATTTCCCAAGTGTTAAAAAATATCAAACGAGCAAATTTAACAAGAATATATTAATGCTCCTGTATTTTAGGATTGTTTTTATGCCTTTTTACATCTCTTATGGTTTTTTTGGCAAAGTTTTTTTCCATAGCTTCCGTTAAATCCACTCCTGTTTGATTGGCAAGGCAAGCCAAAACCCATAAAACATCTGCCATTTCGTCCGCAAGATTGTCTTTTTCGCCTTCTTTGAAAGATTGTTCTCCGTATTTTCTGGCTATTACCCGCGCCAATTCCCCCACTTCTTCCGTCAGGATGGCCATATTGGTCAGTTCATTGAAATACCGTACGCCGTATTCTTTGATCCAGGAATCTACTTTATCTTGAAGTTCTTTTAGTTCCATACCCGTATTTTTAGAAAATAGAAATTATAAACGATTTTTAGAATCGATGAGGATAGTGACAGGCCCGTTATTGATTAATTCGACTTTCATATCTGCGCCGAATACACCAGTTTTAACCTCTTTTTGCATTTCTTCGCTCAATGATTTCACGAATAGTTCATAAAGCGGGATAGAAACCTCAGGACGGGCGGCATCGATGTAAGAGGGACGGTTTCCTTTCTTTACCCTGGCCATTAGAGTGAATTGACTGACGGCTAAAATATCTCCTCCGTCTTCTTTTACCGATTTATTCATCACTCCGTTTTCGTCGTCGAAAATTCGGAGATTACAAATTTTTCCGGTCAGCCATTCGATATCTTCCGCTGTGTCGTCGGCCTGAATGCCTACCAAAATCATCATACCTTTGCCGATAGCCGAATGGACTTTTCCTTCGATAGTAACGCTTGCTTGCAAAACACGCTGAATAACAACTTTCATAATTTGTTTATTCGTAATGATTATATACGGGCAAAGGTATAAAACTTTATGGATTGACCGGCAGAAAGGATACTTGTCTGTAAATATTATCGGATCGGAAAAAGCAGGAACGGAGAATTGTGATGCGGTTAAAATATTTTACTCTTTACCGCTTGATTTTTCACTTTCCAATAAATTTACTACTTTTGCACGCGGATAGATGGTTGAGTAGTTCAATGGATAGAACGGAAGTTTCCTAAACTTTAGATTCGGGTTCGATTCCCGGCTCGACTACCAATGAAAAGAACCGGATAACTCCGGTTCTTTTCATATAGCAGAGTATCTCCGCGCATCCTGCCGATCGTTTTTTGCCTGTACGGTAAAGGCATAATCGAACTGATTCCCGGGGTTGCAATTCCACCGGAGACAACATCACTTCTTTTGTTCTGCATCCGGTTTTTCTTGTTCAGTCCCCAAGTAGAAACGATATCATAACATCATATATTTTTCCTATTATTTTTTGCCGTCGGCAAAAAATTCGGTCAGCGTGGTTTCACTCCAGCTATCTTTCAGTACGGGATGGATAAAATCATTTCCCTTCACCGGTTTTTCAGGTTTTATGTGTTTTACTCCTTTTATTTTTTCAAGACGTGTAACCACGGTATTTATTCCGCCTCTGACGATTCCATGTTTTGCGCCGACAGCATGATAAGTCCGGTCATACAGGACTCCGTCCACATACCATCCTAATAATTTGGCATTGAAACTATAAACTTGTTCTTTCGATTCGATGTAAGCGACAGGCTCTCCTTCAAAAGTATATATTGTTGCTTCGTCATCATAGTCGATGTAAGCGATCGCTTCTTTATTTCGATCGTATAATGTTACTTGTGTTTCTTCCCGGGGAGTTTCGACGTTATCTTCGGACTGGCAGCCGGCGAATGAAATCGTAATTAAAAGTATTGCAAAAAATAGATTCTTTGTCATGGTATGTTGTATTCATTTTTGATAACGAGGTAGGAATATTTTTCAAATACACCGGACTTTTCTGCTGTATTCCTGTTTTCAGCATGGCAAATCTATGACTTTTTCTGAAAAGATCGTGCTTGTGTACAATGGCGTCTTATATATCTTCCGTGTAGATGCCTGTTACACAAATTTGTAACAAAAATGAAAGCTGGTTTTATGGGTGTGAATGGCCAGGAAGTGACGGCTTGCATTGATAACCAGCCCGCCGGACGGGATGGAGGAATCCCGATTCCATATCCGGCATTAGGCATACAGTAGCGGTATCATCTATTATAATTTTTGAAAATCGGTACCGGGAGAGTGTTTTTTATGCCCGGTGCTCTTTGGGTGTGGAAAGGAAATAAAAATAAGTAAAGTGAAAAATTACCTTTACTTTTTTATTAAATTAGCAGCTTTCTAAATAAAGTGAATTTATATCGTAGAAAATTGTAGTGTAATGTATTCAATAGACCAATTAAGAGAGATCATCAGCATAGAGTTACAGAAGCAGGAATATGTGGAAACACCGCAGTCTTTGTTTGAACCGATTAAGTATATTTTGGAGGACGGAGGGAAAAGGCTGAGGCCTGTGCTGGCTCTGATGGCTTACAACCTTTATCGGGATGATATTGAAAAGGCTTTGAAATCGGCTATCGGTATTGAAATATTTCATAATTACACTCTTTTGCACGACGATGTGATGGACGATGCGGAATTGCGCCGCGGACGACAGACGGTGCACAAAAAGTGGAACAGCAATGTGGCTATTCTGAGTGGAGATGCTGCGGCAATTACGGCCTACAAATATATCGAGAGTTGCGAAGATCCATACCTGCGTCAGGTGATCGATGGCTTTAACCAAGTGGCGATGGATGTTTGCAAAGGGCAACAATACGATATGGAGTTCGAAACCCGCGACGATGTGACGGAGGAAGAATATCTTCACATGATTTACCTGAAAACTTCGGTATTGATTGCCGGGAGCATGCGGCATGGAGCGTTGATCGCAGGTGCGCCTGAGCATGAATATAAAGCGCTTTACGATTTTGGAGGATATTTGGGATTAGTGTTCCAGTTGCAGGACGATTATCTGGACGTGTACGGAGATACCGAGGAGTTTGGAAAGAAGATCGGGGGAGATATTTTGTGTAATAAGAAAACTTATTTGCTGATTAAAGCGTTTGAGTTGGCAGGAGAAAGCGACCGGGCTTTGTTGAAGGAGTGGCTGACTAAAAAGGATTTTAACCCGCAGGAAAAAATTCAGGCTGTGACAGAGATTTATAACCGGGCCGGGGTGAAAGAGGCTGTGATGAACATTGTGGACGATTATATGGAAAAAAGCCGTTTGGCGCTTGAAAAAATCGATGTACCGGAAGAACGGAAAGTGAATTTCCGGGATATGATAGAATATATCGGCGACCGTAAAAAATGATAAGTATATGGAAGAGCCAGCAAAACAAAGATTACTCGATGAAAGATACTTGCGAATGGCACGTATCTGGTCTGAAAATTCATACTGTGAGCGTAGGCGGGTCGGGGCTTTGATTGTAAAAGACAAATCTATTATCTCCGACGGCTATAACGGTACGCCTTCCGGTTTTGAGAATCTTTGTGAGGACGAGGAAGGGCATACGAAGCCTTATGTTTTGCATGCGGAAGCCAATGCCATCACTAAAGTGGCGAAGTCCGGCAATAGTAGTGACGGTGCTACGCTTTATGTGACGGCTTCTCCCTGCATCGAGTGTGCCAAACTCATCATTCAGGCGGGAATCAGACGGGTGGTCTATTCGGAGATGTACCGTTATAGCGACGGTATCGAATTATTGCAAAAAGCAGGCATCGGGGTTGATTTGATTGAAATTTAAACAGACAAGTAGAAGGAACATGTATAATAACAAGTTAAAAGTGATTATTATGCCGGTGGTGATAGCCCTGGCTATTGTGTTGGGAATGTTTATCAATTCCCTTTTTTCACGTAATCCTATGGTGGGAGGCCAGCAGGGAGGGGGATTTCTGCCTGTGCAGGGGAGTAAATTGGACATGATTATGAATATGATCAATTATTCTTATGTGGATACGGTGGATATTAAAAAGATCGAAGAAGGAGCGATTCCTTTATTAATTAAAGACCTCGATCCCCATACTGTATATATTCCGGCAAAAGACATGCCCCGGGTGAACGAAGAAATGGCAGGAAATTTCGGAGGGATCGGCGTGCAATTTTATAAATACCGTGATACGGTGATGGTGATTAAAGTCGTTCCCGGAGGTCCTTCCGAACTGGCAGGCATACAGGATGGCGACCGCATTGTGAAGGTAAACGATTCGATTGTAGCCGGGCGGAAAATGGATACCGATAAGATAATGAAAATGATGCGGGGAGAGATGGGTTCGGAAGTGAAACTGACAATTATGCGCCCCGGAGAGAAGACGCCTATCGTGAAAGATATTGTGAGGGGAACGATCCCGGTAAAGAGTGTGGATGTTGCGTATATGGCGAACGACACGACCGGATATGTGAAAGTAAAGGTATTCGGCATGAATACCTACAATGAATTTGTGGCTGCCCTCGACACGCTGCAAAAGCAGGGAATGAAACGGCTGGTCGTGGATTTACGTTGGAACGAAGGCGGTATATTGCCGATTGCTATACGGATGATCAATGAATTTTTACCCGATCAGAAGCTGATTCTTTATACCCAGGGAAAAGCATCGCCCCGGGTGGATTATAATTCTAACGGAAAAGGAAGATATCAGGATTTGCCTGTCACGGTGTTGATCAATGAGTTCAGCGCTTCGGCAAGCGAAATTTTTGCAGGAGCGATTCAGGACAATGACCGGGGTGTGATTATCGGGCGGCGTTCCTTTGGGAAAGGATTGGTGCAGGAACAGCGTCCTTTGCCCGACGGTTCGGCTTTGCGTTTGACGGTAGCCCGTTATTATATTCCTTCCGGCAGGTCGATACAAAAACCTTACGACCAAGGGAAAGAAAAGTATTATAACGATTTGAACGAGCGATTGCTGCACGGTGAATTCGAACAAGAAGACAGCATCCATTTCGATGAAAAACTGAAATATCAGACCGTCGGCGGACGTACGGTATATGGCGGAGGCGGAGTGATGCCCGACTTATTCATTCCTGCCGATACGGTGGGAGGTTCCAGATACCTTAACCAACTCGACCGCACACAGACGATGTATGAATATGCAATTAGCTTTGTCGATCGGCATCGTCCGGAAATGAAAGGAATAAAGGATTACAAACAACTTTTGAAATATCTGGATAAATTCAATCTGGTGGACGGCTTAGTGGCTTATGCAGAGAAACGGGGAATAAAGCCGGATGCCAAAGGAATCCGAACTTCCCGCGACATCATGGATATTACGGTGAAATCGTTTATCGGCCGGCTTATATTGGATGACGACGGTTTTTATCCGATTTATGGGTTGAAGGATAACACCCTGGGAAAAGCCCTCGAGAATAGTTCTGTGGTGAAGTTGCAGCAAGAGTAAATCATCGGTAAATATAAAATGCCCCCGGTTTCGGGGGCATTTTTAGTTTTTATTCTTGCAGGCATTTAAGATCGGAGGCCTGCCGGCGATGAAATGTTTTGAATGCCGATAGGTCTTATCGCCCGACCTGTTTTTTGATTTCCTGTAACATGCCGTTAAATTCTTCCGGTGTATAAAGCCGGGTGAGGTATGTGATCTTTCCGTTTTTGTCGATAATGACATTCCGGGTTACGCCTGCCCCTTGTGCTGTATAGGAATAGAAGGATTTTCCTTCGGGATCGAGAGTCAGGGGATAGGTGATCTTTAAATCTTTAGCAAACTGAATCGTCTTTTCCTTGCTTTCCTTTAAATCGATGCCGATGAGCACAAAGTCCGGATCGTCCTTGTATTTTTGCTGAATGTCCTTTTCAATGAAAGGCATTTCTTTCCGGCACACTCCGCACCAGCTTGCCGTGAACTGGAGCATTACCGTTTTACCCCGGAAATCGGATAGTTTCTTTTGGGTTCCGTCTGTATATAGGATGTCGATATCCGGAGCCTGATCGCCGACTTTTACAATATATCCCCGGTCGTCTTCCTGGGCATGGCTTGCAAAAAACAGCAGAAGCAGGGTGGATAAAATGAATAATTTTTTCATGAAATTAAAATTTAAATGATAGACTTTATACGTGTATGGAATGCAATAGTAAGAATAATTTCTGATTTTTCGTTTTGTGTTTTTCAATTTTAGTTTTTGATTGTGTTACCTTTGGATATGAAAATAATAAAGAATGGAAGATACAAATAGTCCTTATGAGCTTCATTTTGCCCCTTTGCAAGGCTATACGGATGCGATTTTCAGAAATGCTTATGACCGCTTCTTCGGAGGAGTAACGGCTTATTATACGCCTTTTATCCGGGTGGAGGGGAAAAATACATTCAGGAATCGTGACCTTAGGGATATGGAACCGGAGAATAATACCGTTTCCCGGCTGATTCCCCAGATATTGCCCGGATCTCCGGAAGAATTTCGTTTGCTGGCGGAGCTTTTGTCGTCTAAAGGTTACAGAGCGGCCGATATCAATATGGGTTGTCCTTTTCCGATGATAGCCGGAAAGAAAAAAGGAGCCGGTATGCTGCCTTATCCGGAACTGGTGGGTGAAGTTCTGGAAACCCTGAAAGAGTATCCGCAAATAGAATTTTCGTTAAAATTACGTTTGGGCTGGGAAAATGCGCGCGAATGTATGGTGCTGGTAGATATAATAAATAATCTTCGCCTAAGCCACGTCACACTTCATGCCAGATTGGGCAAGCAGCAATATAAAGGCGTGCCGGACATCGGAGCTTTCCGGCATTTTTATGAGGTTTGTAAGCATCCGCTTTTTTATAACGGTGATTTGAAAAAAGTGGAAGAATGTAAGCAAATCTTAACGGAATTTCCATTGCTCAGAGGGGTGTCTATAGGACGTGGATTGATTTCTTCGCCCTTGCTGGCAAAAGAATGGATGAAAAATGAAACCTTTACTGAAAAAAAACGTATGTCACTCCTTTCCGGCTTTCATGAAGCCCTGTTTTCGGCCTATTCGGAACGTCTTCAGGGGGAAAATCAGCTTTTGACGAAGATGAAAACTTTGTGGGAATACTTTTTGCCGGAGACAGACCGGAAAGCTTTGAAAAAAATTAAAAAATCGAGTAAATTGGCTGACTATATTTCTGTGGTAAATTCCGTCTTTGGGCGGTAATCTTCTATTTTGTAAAAACGATGCGTAAAACATTATATATTGTCATTGGGATTATTTCAATCGTGTTAGGAATTATCGGAATTTTTGTTCCCGGCTTACCCACGACTCCTTTCTTATTGTTGAGCTCCTGGCTATTTTATAAGAGTTCGAAAAGGCTTCACGACTGGCTTCATCGATCCCGCTGGCTGGGAAAGTACATACGCCATTACGAATCGCGGCAGGGGGTAGGGCTTCTTTCGAAATTGATTTCCATTGCCTGTATGTGGGGAATGATTTGTCTGTCGGTTTTTTGTTTTATAGAAAATTCTCATGCCAGGATTCTTTTATTCATATTGGGGATTATCGGAACATGCAGCGTGATTTTCATTGTTCCCAATGCCCGTAAAGATAGAAGCACAGGCACCGATACCTCTAAATAGCTTTTTAAACGCATAAAAGTGGCTTGAAAGGATTTTCTATGTCGTTGAAAAAGGATTTGTTTAAAAGGCCTTAAAAGGTTTAAATAGAGGAATCTTTATTGAAATAGAATTGTGAAAGCTGAATGAGGTATTTTGAAACCTACTTTAAACCGGGAGTGGATATTTTAATCCGTTTTGTGTAATTTCCCGATAAAAATAAAAGGCATCCTGATGGGGATGCCTTTTTTATTTGAATGTCCGTAAGATTTAAATCACGACGTTTACGATTTTCTTCGGTACGATGATCATCTTTCGGATTTCTTTACCTTCCAGCCATTTGGCCGCTTCCGGGGCTGCTTTTACCGCAGCTTCGATATCTGCCTGTGTGGCGGTCGAAGGCATCGATAATTTGAAGCGAACTTTACCGTTGAACGATACCGGATATTCGAAAGAATCTTCGGTAAGGTATTTTTCATCCCATTGGGGGAAAGTGGTTACCGTCACGCTGTCGTTGTGTCCCAATAAATGCCATAATTCTTCGGCAATATGAGGTGCATACGGGGCAAGTGCGATGACCAAAGGTTCGAGAATCGCCCGTTTGTTACATTTTAGGGCAGTAAGTTCATTGGTACAGATCATGAAGGCCGGGATTGAAGTGTTGAAAGAAAAATTCTCCACGTCGAATTCGATCTTTTTCAATGTTTTGTGCAATGTTTTCAGTTCTTCTTTTCCCGGTGCTTCATCGCTTACGCAAAATTCTTCTCCGTTGAAGAACAGACGCCAGAATTTCCGCAGGAATTTATAAACCCCGTCTATACCCTGAGTATCCCAGGGTTTGTGGGCTTCCAGCGGACCGAGGAACATTTCGTATAAACGAAGGGTGTCGGCTCCGAATTCTTCAATAATATCGTCGGGATTTACCACGTTGAACATGGATTTCGACATTTTTTCAATCGCCCAGCCACAGATATATTTACCGTCTTCCAGAATAAATTCTGCATTGGCATAATCCGGCATCCATTTGCGGAACGCTTCCGTATCCAGAACATCGTTCCGCACGATATTCACATCTACGTGGATTTCGGTTGTTTCATACCGGTCTTTCAGGCCTGCCGAGACAAAGGTATTCGTTCCCTGTATGCGATATACGAAATTCGACCGTCCCTGTATCATTCCCTGATTGATCAGCTTTTTGAAAGGTTCCGGCTCGCAGATTATCCCTAAATCATATAAGAACATGTTCCAAAAACGGGAATAAATCAAGTGTCCCGTAGCATGTTCCGCACCTCCCATATAAAGATCGACATTCCCCCAATATTCATTGGCTGTTTTGCTGACCAGCGCTTTGTCGTTGTGCGGGTCCATATAGCGGAGAAAATAGGCCGACGATCCGGCAAATCCCGGCATGGTATTCAGTTCCAAAGGATAACCGTTCTCTGTTTTCCAATTTTTAGCACGTCCCAAGGGAGGCTCGCCCGACTCTGTCGGTAAATATTTGTCGATTTCCGGCAATTCCAAAGGCAATTTGGATTCGTCCAGCATGTAAGGAATATCTTCCTTGTAATATACCGGGAACGGTTCGCCCCAATAGCGCTGGCGGCTGAAAATCGCATCGCGTAAGCGGTAATTGATTTTACTTTTACCGATCCCTCTTTTTTCAACTTCTTCGGCAATGAATTTGATAGCGTCTTTCACTTCCATGCCATCGATAATGCCGCTGTTGATCATTTTTCCTTCTTTAGCATCGTAAGAACTTTCAGAAAGATCACATCCCTGGCCATTATCGATAACCGGAACGATCGGCAAATTGAATTTCCGGGCAAAAGCATAGTCGCGGCTATCGTGTGCAGGTACGGCCATAATGGCTCCCGTTCCGTAACCTGCCAGCACATATTCGCTGATCCACACCGGAATCGCTTCGTTGGTAAACGGATTAATGGCATAAGAGCCGGAGAACACTCCGGTTACCGTTTTCACTTCGCTTTGGCGTTCGCGTTCGGTGCGTTTCGATACGTAATCCAGATATTCGGCTACTGCACCGGCCTGTCCGGAAGTGGTCAGTTGCTTCACGTAATCGCTTTCGGGCGCCAACACCATGAAACTGACTCCGTAAATCGTGTCGGGACGGGTGGTAAAGATCTGGAGCTTGATATCGGAATCTTTAACATCGAAAGTGACATCCGCTCCCTGCGAGCGTCCGATCCAGTTCCGTTGAATATCTTTCAGAGAATCCGGCCAATCCACTTGATCTAAGCCGTCCAGCAAGCGTTGTGCATAGGCTGAAACGCGCAAGGACCACTGGCGCATGTTTTTCTGTATTACCGGGTAGCCTCCCCGTACGGAAAGCCCTTCTTTCACTTCGTCGTTTGCCAGCACCGTACCTAATTGCGGACACCAGTTTACCATCGTGTCGGCAAGGTAAGCGATACGATAATTCAACAGGGTGAGTTGTTTTTCTTTATCGCTTTTGGCGTTCCATTCGTCTGCCGTGAAAACAGCCGTCTCGGAGGCAACTGCGTTCACATTTTTATTTCCTTCTTTCCGGAATATTTCTACCAGCCGGGAGATGGGCTCTGCTTTTTGAGTGTTTTTATCGAACCAGTGATTGAACATTTCGATAAATGCCCATTGTGTCCATTTATAGTAGCCGGGATCACAGGTTCTGACTTCCCTGTCCCAGTCGAAAGAAAATCCGATTTTATCCAATTGTTCCCGGTAACGGACGATATTCTTTTCGGTCGTCACTGCCGGATGCTGCCCGGTTTGGATGGCATATTGCTCGGCAGGAAGCCCGTAGGCGTCGTATCCCATCGGATGCAACACGTTAAAGCCTTTCAGGCGTTTGTATCTGGAATAAATGTCGGAAGCGATATAGCCGAGCGGGTGACCCACATGCAAACCTGCTCCGGAAGGATATGGAAACATATCCAATACGTAATATTTCGGCTTTGAAGGATCAATATCTACTTTGTAGGTCTGGTTTTCTCTCCAGTAGCTTTGCCATTTCTTCTCGACGTCCTTAAAATTGTATTCCATGGTACAGTTTATTGTTTATAATTTCATTTTGAGGCACAAAGGTAACAAGTAAAAGATAAAAAGTAAATAGTCGAGGAATAAAAAGTCATTTTTCAATTTTTAACTTGCGGGAAATTCTTTACTTTCGTGCGTCAGCGTGATTATATATTTACAAAAGCGTGGGAATATGGCGGCGAGCCTGGTATTATTCATTATATTTTCTTACTTTGGATTACTGATATTGGTGAGTTATTTCACCACCCGTCATTCCAATAGTGAAACTTTTTTCACGGCAAACCGGAATTCTCCCTGGTACCTGGTTGCATTCGGGATGATCGGCACTTCTTTGTCGGGAGTGACTTTTATATCGATTCCCGGAGAAGTGGGAAATAGCGGCTGGACTTATCTGCCTCTTGTCATCGGGAATTGTATCGGTTATGTGGTGATAGCCTTGATATTGATCCCCTTGTTTTACAAATTGAATCTGGTGTCGATTTATTCCTGGCTGGGAACCCGTTTCGGTGAAAAAGCACGCTTATCCGGGTCGTTTTTCTTTATTGTTTCGCAATTGGTAGGTGCTTCCCTGCGTTTGTTCTTAGTTGTCGGAGTGTTACAGCTGGCCGTGTTCGATGCTGTGGGAATCCCGTTTGCCGTGACGGTGTTCATTACGATTTGCCTGGTGTGGGTTTATACGGTGAGGGGAGGCATCAAGACGATTGTTTGGACAGATACTTTGCAGACGGTTTTCATGCTGGTGTCGGTGATTTTGACTATTGTGGTGATTTGCCGTGCTTTGGATCTCGATTTTTCCGGAGCGGCTTCGGCAATTCGTGAGAGTGAATTTTCGAGGGTGTTCGATTTCGATTGGTGCTCCGGGCACAATGTTTGGAAACAACTGGTGGCGGGAATGGCGATCACCGTTTCGATCAACGGGCTCGATCAGAATATTATGCAGAAGAGCCTGACTTGCCGCACCCTGAAAGATTGTAAAGCGAATATGTTCTCTTTCTCTTTTCTGTTTCTCGTGACCAATGTGCTTTTCCTGTCGTTAGGTGCTTTGCTTTATATTTTTGCTGCCGATAAAGGAATTTCTCTACCGGAAAAATCGGATGATGTATTTGCCTTTTTGTCGCTTCAATATTTTGGAGTGGTTGCCGGCCTGTTTTTTTTGCTGGGAATAACGGCTGCTGCTTATTCTTCGGTGGATTCTTCCCTGACTTCTCTGACCACTTCATTTTGTATCGATTTTTTAAGAATCGACCCGAAAGATGCCGGACAAAGAAAAAAACGGATGCTGGTGCACATCGCTTTTTCCTTTTTGATGTTTTTGGTGATTGTACTTTTCCGGGAATTGAATAACAGCAGTGTGGTTACGGTGGTGTTAAAGGCCGTCGGATACACTTACGGGCCTATTTTAGGACTATTCGCATTTGGGCTATGCACTCATTATCAGGTGAAAGAGAAGTATTTACCTCTGATCTGTCTGCTTTCTCCCGTTTTGTCCTATCTGATCAATTGCTATTCGGAAGAATGGTTGTGGGGATACCGTTTTGGCTTTGAAATATTGTTATTGAACGGCTTGCTTTGTTTTACCGGTTTGTTCCTGATTCGGGATCGCCAAAGCGGGAAAACAATGCCATAGCGGGAGGTATCCGGCTGCTGTTCCTGAATTTACAGCTTTTACAGTTGTTAAAATTGTTTTATAGTATTATCTTTACCCGCATAAATACGTATGAGATAGAAATCAAATCGGAAAAATTATGAGAACGATTGTTATTTTAGTAGCGCTTTCTTTCTTGTTTTCACTTTCTTCCTGTAAGAAAAAGAAGACGGCGACAATAGAAGCCCCCAAAACAGAGATTGCCGAAACAACTCCCGCTCCCGCTCCGGTACCGGAAGTGAAAGAAGAGCCGAAACCTGTTGTACGTGAAATGAATTATTTTCTGGTAGCCGGATGCTTTAAGGTGAAATCGAATGCCGATAATCTGAATGCACGGTTGGTGAGCGAAGGATATAATTCTAAGATCATGCCGTACTATAATCTGTATATGGTGACCTATGAAGGGTTTGAAACCCGTCAGGAAGCTCAGTCGGCATTGAACCGCATGGTACAGGAACCCGGAAAAGAATTAACGTGGGTATATCCCGTGAAATAACAGGAACGATCTTATAGATCGATTCCTGTTAACATACGTAAAGCATAACCGATCAGGAAACTGATCGCGGCAATACTCATACTGATCACCGCCATTTCTGTAAACCGCCGTTTGAAACTTTCCGTTTTAACGATGGAATAATAATAATTGAAAATGGCGATAACGACTAATGCTCCGAACAGGCATATCCCTAAGGCCAGGTAAACGTTGTTCAGCAAGATAAAAGGCAGGATCAATACGGTAACCGTGATAATATAAGTGATTCCGGTATAAACGGCGGCTTTCAGTGCATTCTTATCTTTTGTTTTTTCGGTACGGATAGAAAGGTATTCCGAAGCAGCCATAGACAAGGCAGCGGCGATCCCGGTGATGGCTCCTGTCAAGGCCACTAATTTGGGTTGTTGTAAAGCAAAGGAATAACCTGCTAAAGCTCCTGTGAATTCAACCAGGGCATCATTCAGTCCCAGCACGACAGCTCCCATATAATTCAGCCCTTCTTCATCGATCAGTTCGATTAGCTTTTGTTCATGAATCTCTTCGTCATCGGCCATTTTTTGAAGATCCGTCAGGATATCACCCTCGCAATTCCGGTAGCTGTCCTGAGCCAGCACTTCGCCCTGCTCCATTAATTTTAAGCTGAAAGTCAGTCCGAAAAGTCGTGCTAACCACACATAAAACCATATTCTGAATAGGTGAGGTTTGGGGTCCCGGTTTGTATATTTTTTTAATAGATTGTAATGTTTCAGCTCTTCGGCCGATAGTTCTTTTAAGATCTGTTGATTATGCTCACTCTTTTGGAGGACGGCCAATTTGCCGTAGATATGATGTTCGGTAATTTCGTTTGCCTGGAATTCGAGTATTTTCCTAATTTCTTCGGGAGTCATGTTTGTAGGTTTTCTTACAAAATTATGAATAATACGAGATAAAAAAAAGCGAAGCTTTTAAGCTTCGCTTTTTCTTTATCGTAATATCCGTATTACAGGATGAAATGGTCGCTGATCGATTTGTGATCCACTACATTACGGATAGTTTCTGCAAACATTTCTGCCACAGAGATCACTCTGATTTTCGGGCAGGTACTTTTTATCGGAATAGAATCCGTGAATACAACTTCATCGAGTTCCGATTTCTCTATTCTTTCATAAGCAGAACCGGAAAGTACGGCGTGAGTGGCAACCGCTCTTACGCTGAGAGCTCCTTTGCTTTTCAGGATTCCTGCTGCTTTACAGATCGTTCCGGCGGTATCGATCATGTCATCGACAATCACGACATTTTTGCCTTTTACATCGCCTATCACCTTCATATCGGCCACTTCATTCGGTCTTTCACGGGTTTTGTGACAAATCACCAGACCTGAATCAAAGAACTTAGCCCATGAATTCGCCCGTTTCGAACCACCTATATCCGGAGAGGCGATCGCCAGATTTTCGAGTTTCAGAGAACGGATATAAGGAGCCAGCACCGTCGAACCGTAAAGATGATCGACAGGAATGTCGAAAAATCCCTGAATCTGGTCGGCGTGTAAGTCCATGGTCATAATCCGATCGACACCTGCCGCGCACAATAAGTTTGCCACAAGTTTAGCACCGATAGCCACTCTGGGGCGATCTTTTCTGTCCTGACGGGCAAAACCGAAATACGGAATCACAGCGCATACTTTGTATGCGGAGGCTCTCTTTGCTGCATCGATCATCATGAGCAACTCCATAAGGTTGTCACTGGGCGGGAAGGTGGATTGTACGATGAAAACATGATCACCTCTTACGGTTTCATCATACGCTGTTGCAAATTCCCCGTCGCTGAAATGTAATAAAGTTTTTTTACCTAATTCTAAATCAAGCGATTTAGCGATGTTTTCAGCAATATATTTGCTGTTTTCCCCGGTAAAAATTTTAACTTCGGAAAGGTCTGACATAATTTAGCCGTTTCAAATATTTATATATATAAAAGACGCTGTGAAATTACGAATCAATGTTTTAGCACCAAAATCCTCTCGGAGTTTTCACGCGACAAAAGTATAATAATTAATTGAAAATGAAGAATTGAATATTGAAAATTATTTTTTGCCCCGTTTTTCTTCGCGGAAGCGGAATAACTATTCTTGTGTACGGAAAGGGCTTTGTTTTGTTTTTGCTTTTAATTTTCCCTATCTTTACCTGGTGCCCCTTGAAATCGTATATTTTAAATTGTAAAAACATCTATATGGAAGCTATTAAAAAGTATGTAGAAGAAAATAAAGAACGTTTTCTGAACGAGTTATTTGAGTTGATCCGTATTCCGTCCATTTCTTCGGAAGCCGAGCATAAACCCGATATGTATAAATGTGCTGAAAAATGGAAATCCCTTTTGCTGGCGGCAGGAGCGGATAAGGCAGAGGTTTTTGAGACCGATGGAAATCCGGTAACATACGGAGAAAAGATGATCGATCCCTCTTATCCCACTGTGATGGTTTACGGACATATGGATGTGATGCCTGTCGATCCTCTCGAATTATGGGAAACCAAGCCTTTCGAACCTGTGGTGAAAGACGGCAAGATATGGGCACGCGGAGCGGATGACGATAAGGGACAAAGCTTTATGCATGCCAAAGCTTTCGAATATCTGGTGAAATCCGGACAGCTGAAATGCAATGTGAAATTTATGCTGGAAGGAGAAGAAGAAATAGGTTCTCCCAGCTTGCCTAAATTTTGCCGGGAACATAAGGAGATGCTGAAAACGGATATTATTTTAGTGTCGGACACCAGTATGATTGCGCCGGATGTACCCTCTATCACCACAGGTTTGCGCGGCTTGGCTTATTGGGAAGTGGAAGTCACAGGGCCTAACGCCGATCTGCACTCCGGTCTGTTCGGAGGAGCTGTCGCCAATCCTGCCAATGTGCTGTGTAAAATGATTGCCGATGTAATCGACGATAAAGGGCATATCACAATCCCCGGATTTTATGACGATGTGCTTGAAGTGAGTGCAGAAGAAAGGGCTAAAATGGCGAAAGCTCCTTTCGATCTCGAAGCCTATAAAAAATCATTGGGTATAAAGGAAATCAAGGGCGAAGAAGGATTTTCCACTAACGAGCGAACAGGTATTCGTCCGACATTCGACGTATGCGGAATATGGGCCGGCTATACCGGCGAAGGAACGAAAACCGTATTGCCTTCTGTGGCACATGCAAAAGTGAGCTGCCGTTTAGTGCCTAACCAGAAGCATGAAAAAATAGCGGAATTGTTTAAAAATTACTTTGAATCGGTTGCTCCCGATTATGTGACGGTAAAAGTCACTTATCTGCATGGCGGGCCGTCGTATGTTTGTCCGATAGACCTTCCCGCATATCAGGCAGCGGAAAAAGCATACGAGAAAGTTTATGGAAAACAGCCTGTTCCCGTGCGTTCCGGAGGAAGTATTCCGATTATTGCGACTTTCGAGGAAGTGCTGGAAGCTAAATCGGTTCTTATGGGTTTTGGTTTAGGGTCCGATGCCATCCATTCGCCCAACGAGAATTATCCTTTGGAACAATTTTATAACGGGATTACCACAATCCCTTTGTTCTATAAGTATTTTGCGGAAATGGCGAAATAACTTTTACCGGTAGGCAGAACAGGGTCTGTTTATTGAAGAAAAAGTATTTAAGAATATGATCTGCCTCCTGAGAGTTAGCTGACTAACTTTCAGGAGGTATTTTTATTCGATGCAAAACACATCGGAATGTATTTCAGTTCTTTTGATTTATTGTTGAAATTCAGTCTGTTGTAGAATGTTGAAAATAACAGGTTACCATCTATTCCGGAAAAGAAGGTTTTACGGAAGATGACGATCCGCTTATCTCTGAAAGAATGGGAAAAATGTTTTGCCGGGGGCTTATAAGGTGGAATATACCCAAAAACGGGTTTTCTTAGGGTCTCCCGAAATGGTGATTTGCTGTGTATTCTTTTCTCCTTTGGAGTTAGAAAATTGGAGTTCGATATGATTCTCGTCCGACGCCAGAGGGATACGGGAATAAGATACGGAATAAGGCAGGGTTTGCCAGTTCCGGGTATCTGCTTTTTCGGTAAAAGCGTTCGTTAATCCAACGGCAAGCCCCAGCCATTGATTTTCTTTAGAAGCTGCGTATTGTAGTCCTTGTTTGGCAGCCACACGCAATAAAGAATTGGATAATTCCCTGACCATACGGTCGTGCAATGTTTTAAAGGCGATTTGATTGATATCTTCGGCCATTTCCAATGGATAAGCCGTGTGATCGTAAGTTACTATGCCTTTTTGGTAAAAGGGGGGACGTTCTTCATACTTTGGGAAAACAACCCGTACGATTTTCAGGTTCGCCACCGAATTCCGGTCGCTTTCGCTATATCCGGCATTCCAGAAAAAAGGGAAAAACAATCCGGTTTCCTGATTGTGGAATACGATAGCTCCGTCTCCTCTTTTCTCTTTCACGAAAGTCAATCCCCATTCGGCTTTCACCGGACCGAAACCGTTCAGCCAGAATAGGACTAATTGTCCGTTCGGAGAGGGGGCGGCGGGCGTATATTTCATATTGAATTCTTTTTCGTATCCGGCTAATTCGGCGTGCATTCCGCATTGGTAAGCCGTGCGTAAAAGGTCTTTTTTCAATTGCTCCGGAGCACCCAGCCCGAAATTCTTTAAATAATCATTGCGGTAAGTGTCGTAAGCGTTGCGGTAAGCGATAAACGCATTGTTGGCATCTCCGGCGGCATCGTAGATCAATCCCATTAGCAGGTGGGCGAAAGCGTCCCGCTGATAACGGTTTTTGTGGTCGGGATATTTATCGTTCAGTTGCTGAAGGCGGATATTGATTTTGCGCACTTCCACCAGGGCATCTTCCATATTATCCATGCGCAGGTAATTCATTGCCTTATAAAAATTGATCATGATGACTTCGAAATCTTCCGGTTTATAAGGACGTATTTCGGGATTACTTACTAAAACGGCGGCTTCGGTCAGCATGTTCTTTTGCTGGTCTTCCGTCAGGCGTTCGGCTATTTCAAAAGCCTCATTGCTTTTTTCCGAATGTTCCAGCATAAATTCCACATACCCCTGATTGAGATAATAGAGAATTTTATTTTTACCTTGAGCCTGCTTCTTATCTTTATCGAGCAGTTTTTCCGCTTGTTCGAAATTTCCGGCGGATATGGCGGACTGAAATGCGGCAGTGCGTTTATACCAGGTGGCACAACTCGTCGCAGACAAGCCGAGTAATATAATTATGGAAAGCCGTAAAAGATTCATAAGCCGGATTGGTCAAAATATAAAAGCATACGCCATATACTTCGTGATCCAAAATATACGGCGTACTGGTTCTTTGGGAAGGTCAGAATGCTCGGTCGCTGACCTGCTTTTTGATCTTTTTGTCGCCCATCCAGACCACTTCATTGGTTTCGAGATTCGTAAGCTGAAGGTCGATCTGGTAGTAAACCACCTTATCTTTCTTATAAGTATCGACAATACTATTGATGGTTCCCTGCAACATAAAATCGGCACCTAATTCAAGGCCCCATTTTTTAGCGGTTTCGGGCGATACGTATCCCTGATTTTGTTCTTCGCGCTCCGTGCGTAATTCCTGCCGCTTTTCTCCGGCTTGTACCAGACGAACGCTACCGTTGTTGATGATCGCTTTTTCGATATCTTTTATAAATGTTTCCGAATTGATGTGTTCGTGGCTTTTATTGGTCACCGTGCCTACCACAACTACCGGGCGGGCATTGTTGTGCCTGCTTTCGTACACAGGCAGCCATCTTGCTCCCAATAGATCTTTTATCATTTCTTCGGATACCAGGCGCGAATCCGTGTCGTTCCATCTCCCGCTCAGGTCGATAACCTCATTGCTGTTTACTCGTGATACTTTCCGGTCGGCGCAACCGCTGAAAACCGAAATGGCAACCAGAAAAATAATAGCTGTAAAAGTATTTCTCATCGTATTTTCTATTTTAAGTAATTCCTTATTTTTCGTTTCACAATTTTTATGCCACAAATGAACACATTGCCGGTAACGACTTTCATTGTGCAGGTTACATTAGGGAGAAAGGGGACCGTTTCAGTGAACGGAATCGTCCGGAACAGGCAAAACGATTCTTCCCAATATGATACCCGTTTGTAATTGGATACCTTCCATATATTCCTGCAAAGGTTGTTCGGTAATGACTACCTTTTTTCCTGTGCTTGAGGCATGTAATAAATAGGTCTTTCCATTTTGCTTTAGTGCGAATCCTAAATGCGAAGTGTCGAGACCTGCAATATTCGTAGTGATCAGCACCACATCCCCGTTTTGAATTTTACCGGCGATGCTATTGATCTTCTCCTTTGGAATATAGTAATACGTTCTTTTGTTGATCTCCGTTTCAATAGTCTTGATTTTTTGTAATAGTTTTCGGTCTTTTGCCAATACCGGATAGCGCGTGTAATGTTTCGACATGAAATGAACGGGTTTGGAATATTTTATTCCTCCGGTAGCCAAAGTAACATCGTCGAGAAGTTTCTGCCTTTGCATTTCATACAGCCAATCGGTGGAATAATGAAGCCGGGAAGTATAATCTTCGATTTCTCCGTTCCGGTAACGGATTTTGATTATATTTTCAACAAAAGAATCCACGGCGTTTTCATTGTATTGTCCGAGATAAGCCAAAGCAAGTACATTTTCGACCAGGGTAACACAATCGAGCTCTCTTAGATTAATAACAGGCAATTCTTCCTGGGTAACGTTCAGCGTATTGCTTTTATAAGGTTTGCCGAGGAAAAAACGGGCGATAACCGGAATACGTTTTTCTATGGACATACCGCTTAATTGTTGTTTTTCGGCATATTCCCAAAACGACCGGAGAATTTGGCGGTCGGCTTTTGAAATGGTTGTTGCAGCCCGGCAATTTACCGAAGTAAGTAGCAGAATGCTGCAAAGGATGAATAGACGGATCATATTAAAAATAAGATTATACGATTTTACTTTTTACAAAGCTATAATATTCTATCCAATCCTGTCGTAAACTTATTCTGAATTATTTTTAAGAGTAAAAATTTATTTTCTTTCGGAGGGGAGGGAAGTTAATTTTCGGAAAAACAGGAAGACCTTTCCGGTGTAGGGGGGCGATAATGATTAATAATTAGTAACTTAACAAATGTCGAATACGTTCGTTTAATTTGGTCGCTTCGTTTGCTTGGACAACTATTTTATTTTCCTCTCAAAAAATTGACTGATAGGTATTTAATATTTCGCATTTTTTTATATCTTTGCCACAATCCAGCGATTATGTTCACTTTTAAAAACGAACATTTATTTTGGCGGGGGAACTATGCAGATCGGGAATTTTGAAAGTTAATAGCTTAATTATGAAGAAGAATACAGACATTTTGAACAAACTCCGTTATGAATCGGAAAATGCTAATGTAGTTCATTTATGGCTGGAAGGAATGTTTTGGAAAGCTTATGAGCGGTCGGCTTATTTATTCGTGCGCCGTATTAGCGGTTACAAGCCCTATAAAAAATTCGTCAGAAGCGTAGGAGGAGAAGTGGTTGCGATCGGTTTTCCTTCTAAAGCCATAGAAAAGTTATTGGAAGGCCGTTCTGTGGAGTATGTCGATAGCAAACATTATATATTGAATGGTTTTACTGTCGATGCTCAGGAATTGAAGAACTTCCAGTCGTGGAAAAAGGGGATACCTTCTTTCCCTTATCATGTACTTTCTCCTGACGAAGTGCAGCAGAGAGTGGAGCAGGATGAAGAGAAAAAGGAAGTGAAATCTTCTGAACCCCGGAGCAAAAGAGTGCCTGTGAAAGAAGTTCAGGCAGCCGGGAAAAGCGGAAGGCCGGAAATGAAGTATCCGGCGAATGTTCCTGCCTATCCTGAGCAAAGTACAGTTGTACAGCAAGATAATTATGCGGCATTTACCCGGGCAGATTCCTACGAATCGCAGGCTGTGGCAGAGTTGATGAACGAACTTCGCCGTTTCCGGATGGAATCATCTACTCCTTTGGAGTGTATGATGTTTTTAGCGCATTTGATAAAACAATCTTTGGAAATGGAAAAGAATTGATCTTTTACCAAAAATAATAACGGACTGGCTTCCCTCCTCGGAATATCTCTATTCACACATACATATACATACATACACAATACACTTTAGCCAGTTCGTTATTTTCTTTTCAGGTCTTGAAAATTATTTTTAAGTTTGTAAGGTGTTTAAATTAAATACGGGCAGATTTAAAATTTTGTACTATGAAAAGAATGATCTTTTTGCTTTGTGTATTGGTGGCTGTGTCCTCTTGTGTACCCAAGAAAAAATTTTTAGTAGCTGAAAACGGGCGTTTGGCTGCTTTGGAACGTGAGCGTACGCTTACGAAGAACCTGAACGGATTAAAGGAAGAAACGGCGAAACAGAAAAAACAGATTGCCGGCTTGCTGAACGATACCACAAGAATGGGGCAATCTATTCGTGATTACCGTAATTCTCTCTATTCCAATATGTCCGAACAGGAAAAACTGAATATGCTGTTGAAAGAGAAAATGGATAAGCTGGCAGAGCGTGAAGCGACGATCAATGAATTGCAGGCAGAGATCAAAGCACAGAACGATAGAGTATCCGCTTTGCTCCAAAGTGTGAAGGATGCTTTGCTGGGCTTTAGCAGCGATGAATTGACCGTTACGCAGAAAGACGGTAAAGTGTATGTGGCGATGTCCGATAAATTATTGTTCGAATCGGGAAGTGCGCAGGTGAATAAGCAAGGAAAAGAGGCTTTAGGGAAAGTGGCCGAGGTGCTGAAAAAACAGAATGATATCGATGTATTTATCGAAGGGCATACCGATACGAAACCGATTAAAACGGTGCAGTTTAAAGATAACTGGGATTTGAGTGTGGTGAGGGCGACTTCCGTGGTGCGTATCCTGACAAAAGATTATGGGGTAAATCCTTTACAGATCGTTCCTTCCGGACGTGGGGAATTTATGCCTGTGGACGATAATGAAACGGCAGACGGGCGTGCCCGCAACCGCCGTACCGAGATCATCATGGCACCGCGCTTGGATAAGTTGATGGATATATTGAAATAATCTTTCGTAAAAGTTGTTATCGACGATATTGAAAAAACGGGTAAAAACCGTTTCCCGGATAAAGAAAAAAGAGTGTTCCTATTTGCGGACACTCTTTTTATGCTTTTTACCGGAAAGCGAAACCGCTAACCGGTTTTATAAAGAAATACCTGTGTTTAGTAAATAACGGTTATCCGTCAGGCTGTATCTTCGGATATAAAATAAACCCTCAAAAGTCAGGCGAATCCTTGTGAATGAGGAGATTGCATGCTGACTTTTGAGGACGATTTTATTTGTCTGAAACACAGTGTCCCTTAGGATCGGTTTTCAATTCGGAAATCGAGGCAATCGGATTTCGATAGCTGAATCCGGTTAAATCACTGCCGAGAATTGCTCCAGAAAACGAATGTCGTTTTCAAAGAACAGGCGTAAATCCTTAATGCCGTATTTCAGCATAGTGATACGTTCGATACCCATGCCTAAAGCAAATCCGGTATATTTTTCCTTGTCGATTCCATTGAGTTCCAATACATTCGGATCGACCATTCCGCAGCCGAGAATTTCCAGCCAGCCGGTTCCCTTACATACGTTACAGCCTTTTCCGTGGCAAAGCGAACAGGATACGTCCATTTCTGCCGATGGCTCGGTGAACGGGAAGTAAGAAGGGCGTAAACGGATTTGAGTATCCACCCCGAATAGTTCTTTTGCAAAATAGGTCAGGGTTTGTTTCAGGTCGGCAAAAGATACATTTTCATCGATGTACAAGGCTTCGATCTGATGGAAAATGCAATGAGCCCGTGCCGAAATAGCTTCGTTTCGGAACACTCGTCCCGGAGTTACCAGGCGGATCGGAAGCTGGTGGGTTTCCATATCGCGTACCTGTACGGACGAAGTGTGAGTATGCAACACGATATCCGGATTTTTTTCAATGAAAAAAGTATCCTGCATATCCCGCGCCGGATGTTCTTCGGGAAAATTGAGGGCAGAGAAATTGTGCCAGTCGTCCTCGATCTCCGGACCTTCGGAAATGGTGAATCCCAGTTTATTGAAAATAGCCAATATCTCGTTCTTTACCAAAGATAACGGATGCCGTGTACCCATTTTCAACGGATCGCCCGGTAAAGTCAGGTCGATCCCCGTCGCTCCGTTGTCGGCGTCGCACAGGCTTTCTTTCAATTCGTTGATTTTGTTTAGAGCGGCGTTCTTTAATTCATTCAGCGCTTTACCTATATCTTTTTTCTGCTCGGCAGGTACATTTTTAAAATCGTCGAACAATGCAGCGATCGTTCCTTTTTTACTTAAATGTTTGATCCTGAATTGTTCCACTTCTTCCAGCGAAGTCGTGGCGAAACTTTCGATTTCAGCAGTTAATTGTTTGATTTTCTCTAACATTGCTTCTCCTAATTGGTTATCAAGGTCACAAAGTTAAAAAAAATGATTTGTAAAAAAACTTTTTTGATTATGTTTGCAGAGATGGCATATTAAAATTACTCCTTGAAATCTATCTGTTAGTTTTCTGATATAAAGCACTTTGACGTACAATCGGGGGTAAAGAGGTTGAAAATGTACAATTAATAAATGTATAAGTATGATAAAAAAGACCATTTTATGGAGTTTGCTGTTTTTCTGCGGACTGGCGGCAACCGGACAAACTTCCACAAAAAAAGAGATTCCTTTTTTAAAAGATGAAAATTGGTGGGGGGCTTTTGTTGCCCAGGGATCGCAGATGCCTTACCTGAAACCGACCAATGAATTTAATCTGGAAACTCAGAATTTCAATAATCAGGGCGTGCCTCTTTTTGTTTCCGATAAGGGACGCTATATCTGGAGTGACGAACCTTTCCGCTTCCGGATTACCGATAACGCTATCGAAATCAAATCGGAAACACAGAATATCGAGGTGACAAAGGCGGGAACCACCTTACGCGAGGCTTATCTGGCCGCTTGTCACAAACATTTCCCGCCTACGGGAACGCTGCCCGATTCTCTTTTATTTTCAATGCCCCAGTATAATACCTGGATCGAACTGATGTATAATCAGAATCAGAAAGACATTTTAAATTATGCCGATAACATTCTTAAAAACGGATTTCCCGCCGGAGTGCTGATGGTGGACGATAATTGGCAAAAATATTACGGGAATTTCGAATTTAAGCCGGATAAGTTTCCGGATGCTAAAGGGATGATCGACCGATTACATGCGAAGGGATTTAAGATCATGGTATGGGTATGTCCGTTTGTCAGTCCGGATAGTCCTGAATTTCGGGAATTGCAATCGAAAGGCTACCTGATGAAGCGCAAAGATTCGGGAGCGCCCGCCCTGTTTTATTGGTGGAACGGTTATAGTGCCTGTTACGATTTAACGAATCCGGCGGCTTTCGACCATTATGTGGCGAAATTGAAAGAAGCCCAAGAAAGATATGGCATAGACGGTTTCAAGTTCGATGCCGGAGATGTGATGTATTATGCTCCGGTGGCTTTCGACAGTTATGTAAAAGGAGCGAAGACCGTAGATCATTGCCAGAAATGGGCGGAAATCGGTTTACAGTTTCCGTTTAACGAATACCGGGCTTGCTGGAAGATGGGCGGACAGCCTTTAGTGCAGCGCTTAGGGGATAAAAATTATTCCTGGCGGGCAGTCAGCCTGCTGATTCCCGACATGGTCGCTGCCGGACTGCTGGGATATGCGTACACCTGCCCCGATATGGTGGGGGGAGGACAATTTGCGGCATTCCTGAATGTGAAAAAATTCGACGAGCCTTTGATTGTCCGCTCGGCACAAACTCATGCACTGATGCCGATGATGCAGTTTTCGGTTGCGCCGTGGCGTATCCTTAGCCCTGAAAACAATAAAATTTGTGCGGATATGGCGCGCCTGCATGCTAAAAAAGGCGCTTATATCTTAGCGTGTGCCCGTCAGTCGGCTAAAACGGGCGAACCGATTATAAGACACATGGAATATATGTTCCCCGGTCAGGGATTCGCTCTTTGCAAAGACCAGTTTATGCTGGGCGACAAGTATCTTGTAGCCCCGATCGTCACTCCTGAAAATACGCGTCAGGTGAAATTGCCCAAAGGAAAATGGCGGGACGATCTCGGTAAGATCTGGTCGGGTGGCAAAGTGATTACCGTCACAGCCGGATTGGAAAGGTTGCCTTATTTTGAAAAGATCAGATAATGAAGTAATCGTCTTATTTTGAGGAAGCCCGTTTCTTATGCAGGAAGCGGGCTTCTATTTTTTTCGCTGTGGGGAACAACAGGCAACCTGTTACGCCTCCCGCCACATCGGCCAGTAAATCCCAGACATCACCGCCCCGGTTGAAAAAGTAGTGTTGCAGAATTTCGATCAGGCCGCCATATAAGAACGAAAAACCGATAGCGATTCCGTAAATCCTTTTCAGGCAGGGACGTTCATATCTGTAACAGATCAATAGCGACATGATGAAAAACATACCGAAATGTACCACTTTATCCAAATGGGGGATATCGATACCGGGATCGGGAATATCCTGGGAAGGCATTGCGCAAAGGGCAAAAATGACGAATATCCAAATGATATTCAATCCGGTTAATGTAAGCAGGTATTTCTTGTCCCTTTTCAGCATAGGCTACGATCGTTATTCGCTCAGTATTTTTACTTTTATCCGAACGTCGTTCACCGGGCGGTCGTTTTTATCGGTTGGAATGGCTGCAATTTTATCGATTACTTCCAGTCCTTCGATCACTTCCCCGAATACCGTATATTCTTTATCCAGATGGTGTACCCCTCCTATGGTGCTGTACGCTTCTTTTTTATCGTCGGGCATGTAAATTTTATCCGTATTCAGCTCCCAGTCCGTTGCAATGTCTTCTTTGATCTTGTTAGCGATAGCCCGGAATTCCGCCACTTTTTTCTGCTTGCGGAGGGTGTCCAGAATCACTTTCTTTTCAGGAGTGTAATATTTCTTTTCGATAGCCCTCCTGATGGGAATATTCACTTGTTTTTCGATAAGTTCGAGTTCTTTTTCGGGATATACCCGTCCCTGTACGATATAGAACTGGGAAATGTCCGATTCCTTAAAGAAATTTTCCCGGTTGGGCTGACGGGGGGCGGCCAGTGCGCCTTTTTTATGATAGTGTTCTTTTTTGATCTCTGCGTCAATCACGATGGGTTTGCCGTAGCCGATGGCTTGTCCGCGAATGGCGTTCTTACTGTCCGAAGAACCGCCCTGAATGATAAAGTTTTTAATCGCCCGGTAAAACAGTGTTCCGTCGTAATGCCCCGCTTTAGCTAACCGGATGAAATTATCCCGGTGCAAGGGGGTGTCGTTATACAACTTAACTTTCATGTTTCCCATATTGGTTTCGATCAATGCCGTCACTTCTTTTTCCTGGGCGAAACTACCGGCAGATAACAATAGTGCTGTAAGTCCTATAATCCATTTTTTCATAGCTCTGTGATTTATAGATTATACTGAATTTTATTTTTTTGATGTATGAACGAACAAAACAATCGGTTAAAGATAATGTTATTTTCCGGTTAATTTTTTGACCAAATACCTCACGGGGAAATAGGAGGCAATGTAGCCGATCAATATCACGGTAATCATAATCCATGCCATATCACTGAAAACCAACTTCACCGGGTAGGCATCGACTACGTAACTACCGCTATCCCCTAAAGTTATAAAACCGAATTTTTCTTGCAAAAGGCAAAGAGCGGTGCCTAAAACCAATCCGGTAAAAGCTCCCAGTCCGGTGATGAGCCGTCCCTCTGTCTGGAAAATAGAAATGATTTTTTTCTGTGTCATGCCCAGAGCCTTATAGGTGGCCAGATCGTCTTTTTTATCCAGAATCAGCATAGAGATCGACCCGATGATATTGAAGGAGGCAATCAGCAGGATGAAAAGCAGTATCAGGAAAACAGCCAATTTCTCTGATCTCATCATGGCATAATAAGAACGGTTTAATTCGTATTTATCCTCTACTTTATAATTATTACCGGTCAGGGATTTCAACCCGGTTTTTACCTGGGGCAACCGTTCGATGTTTTTAAGCTTGATTTCTATTTTCGAGACTTGATCGTCGATGTGGAATAGTCCCTGAGCGAATTTTATATCGGTCAGTACGTATTTTCCGTCGATATCCTGTTGCGAGGAGAAAAAGCCCGACGGATAAAGATGCTCCGAATTTAAAGCGGAGAGGGCAGAGGAGGAATTTTTGTCGGGATAGTAAAAGACCATCGGAGTCAGAAAATTCAATCCGATCCCCAGTTCGGCTGCCAGCCCGTAACCGACGACCGATTTATAACAGCCATGGTCGTTCAGCCTGAAACTTCCCTGTACGATGTTATCTTCCAAATGGGTTTTGACGGCAAAATCTTCGGTCACCCCTTTCACGACCACCGGAGCGAATTTCTCTCCATATTTAACGAGAGCCTTTTCTTCCACGATATCGTTGAAGTAAGCGATGTCTCCGTTTTTACCGAGGTATTCATACACCGTGCTGTCGAATGTCGTATATTTTCCGCTTGCCGGAGAAATTACCAGATCGGGGGTGAGGCTGTCCGTAATCTGTTCCAGGAATAAGCTGATCCCGTTGAAAACCGATAGCACGACGATCAGGGCGGTTGTGCCTACGGTCACTCCGACGATGCTAATTCCTGAGATGATATTGATCGCGTTTTGTTTCTTTTTGGAAAACAGGTAACGCTTTGCGATGAAAAACGGAAGCCGCATAACAACAGGGGTGAACAGGGATTATTTTAAAAGCCCGTCTATCTTTTCGATATAGTCGAGGCTATCGTCGATAAAGAAGCGCAGTTCCGGAATGATCCGCATCTGTTTCCCCACTTTTCTGCCTAAAATAAAACGGATATTCTTATTGTTATCTTCTAAACTTTTTATGACCGAATCGGAAAGTTCGGAAGGGAAAACGCTGACATAAATTTTAGCATAGGACAGATCCGGGCTAACCCTTACCGTTGTGATGGATAGCATGGCTCCTGCCGCATATTCCTTGCATTCGTGCTGGAACATCTCGCTCAAATCTCTCTGTATCAGTCTTGCCACTTTATTTTGTCTGATCGAATCCATAGTTTTAATATTGTAAGTGAAATTTTTTTCAGCAAATATAGCATTTTAATCTATACTTTTATTACATTTGCAACCGCAAACGAGATGTAGCGCAGTTGGTAGCGCGCCACGTTCGGGACGTGGAGGCCGCTGGTTCAAGTCCAGTCATCTCGACAGCATGATAAACGCTTCGGAATACCGGGGCGTTTTTTTTCTTTCCGGTATATTTTACAACGAATAATATCGTATATTTGTTTGCGACAGATTATTATGAGTTAGCATGATAGATATTCAGGTACGCATTCATGACCGTTTTTCGGTGGAGTTTAAAATCGGGTATATGGTCCGTAAGGATTCGAAGATAAACGATTTTATGACGAATACGTGGATTTTTGTGCCCAATGAATTGGATATAAATTCTTTTTCATACACCAAGAATCAATTTTACCGGGACGTAAAATCCAATGTCCGGCTGATTACTCCGATCTATACGTTAAAAGGGGTGGCGGACGAGTTGTCGTTGCCTTTTATGTTTCTGGAAGGGGCTTTCAATGAGTTGGTCGTAGAACCTACGAAAGAAAACCTGACGGACTACGAGTACCAGATCAAGATGTTTATCTCTATCGTCAGGAGTGCCATGCGGAGAGAGGTAAATAGTGTGGTTAAAAACCGGGAGAATGCGAACCGGGTGGATTTGGTAAAGACGTATGTCGGCCGGATTGAAAAGATCATTTCAAAATATCGGGGATTGAAAGAAATCCTTCACGATTCTGCAGTCGAAGCGCAGGCTATGATTTATTTTAATTTCGGGGATGAGTTTTTAACGAATCAGATCGAGTTCCAGACTTACCGTTTTTTACAGTTGATCCGGGAAAAATGTGCCGCCGATTTCGAGGAAATACAGCCGTTGCTTATGGGATTGATACAGCGGGAGATTACTTACAAGGAAGCGGTGGGTTTTCAAATGATGAAGAAAGACAGTCCCGATAAAAACCGGGGTATGATTTTCCGCACCCACCTGTTGAGGAAGTATGCGGAGAGTTACCTGATCCTGAATGCGAACAAAAAGAAGGACGGCAGAATGGCGGAACAGGTTTATTATAGTATCGCTGCGGGGCTTTCCATGATATTTGCCACGACGATCGCTTTTTCTTTTCAGCAAAAATACGGTAATTTCACGATCCCTCTGTTTGTCGCCCTGGTCGTGAGCTATATGTTGAAAGACAGGATAAAAGAGCTTACCCGCTATTATTTCGTACACCGGTTGGCGAAGAAATATTTCGACAATAAAACGACCATCAGTATAAAGGAGAATCCGGTGGGGTGGATGAAAGAAGGTGTCGATTTCATTACCGAAGATCGTGTGCCGGACGAGGTGATGGATATGCGTGACCGCTCCGATTTGCTGGAGGCCGACAACCGGAATACGGAGGAAAGGATTATTCTTTACCGGAAGCTGGTGCGGATCGACGGGGAAGCCCTTGACGAAAACAATCAATACGATATTGCGGGAATCAACGATATATTGCGTTTCAATGTGTCGAATTTCATACAGAAAATGGACAGTCCCGAAGTGCCGCTGGCAGTTCCCACAGCCGACGGCGGTTATGAGGTCGTTTATGGAGAAAAATCGTATTATATCAATTTCTTACTTCAGTTTCAATACGATGGGCAACTTCGGTACAAGCGTTTCCGCCTGGTGATGTCCCGGAACGGGATAGAAGGCATCGAAAAACTATAACACACGCCTTATTTCGTTGAGTATTAGGTCTTATATTTTTTAATCTTCAACTTTCAATATTCAATTAATTACCGTAGATTTGCGCGTAATTGTAGAATCTAAAATTATCACGATCAACAGTTAGAAATGAGAAAATGGAGTATTGACGATTCAGCGGAACTGTATAATATTAACGGTTGGGGGCTGAACTATTTTTCGATTAACGAAAAAGGGCATGTGGCAGTAACACCGAGACCGGGCGGCGCTTCTATCGATTTGAAGGAATTGATGGAGGAATTGCAGGTGCGTGATGTCGAGGCCCCGGTACTTTTACGTTTTCCGGATATTTTGGATAACCGGATCGAAAAGATATCCAACTGTTTTGAATTTGCAGCCCGTGAGTACGGATATACTGCGAAGAATTTTATCATTTATCCGATCAAGGTAAATCAGATGCGTCCGGTGGTGGAAGAAATCGTCAGCCACGGGAATAAGTTCAATATCGGACTGGAAGCCGGTTCAAAGCCGGAATTGCACGCTGTATTGTCGATCGATATCGACGATGAGGCGATGATCATCTGTAACGGTTATAAGGACGAAAGTTATATAGAGCTGGCTTTGCTGGCGCAAAAAATGGGAAAACGGATATTTTTGGTGGTGGAGAAGCTGATGGAGTTGAAAACCGTTGCCCGTCTGGCAAAGAAAATGAATATCCGCCCCAATATCGGCATCCGGATTAAATTAGCGAGTTCCGGTAGCGGGAAATGGGAAGAATCGGGGGGAGATGTCAGCAAATTCGGGGTAAATTCGAGTGAATTGCTGGATGCTCTGGATATACTTGAAAAGAACAAGATGGCCGATTGCCTGCAATTAATCCATTTTCATATCGGCAGCCAGGTGACGAACATCCGGCGTATCAAAACGGCCCTGAAAGAGGCTTCACAGTTCTATGTGCAGTTGCAGAACCTGGGATACCATATAAATTTTGTGGATATCGGCGGCGGGCTCGGAGTGGATTACGACGGAACGCGTTCGGCGACTTCCGGCAATAGCATGAATTATTCCATTCAGGAGTATGTGAACGACGCTATTTCCTCTTTGGTGGATGCCTGTGAGAAAAACGATTTGCGGCAGCCGAACATTATAACGGAGTCCGGGCGTTCTTTGACGGCACATCATTCTGTGCTGGTTTTCGAAGCTCTGGCCAGTACAAGCCTGCCTGCTTTCAATGAAAACGAGGAAATAGGCGAAGATGCCCACGAGCTGGTGAAAGAGTTGTACGATCTTTGGGAAAACCTGAATCAGCCCCGTTTGCTGGAAACCTGGCACGATGCCGTGCAATGCCGGGAAGATGCTTTGGGATTGTTCAATCTGGGGCTGGTCGATCTGCGTACCCGGGCACAGGTGGAACGTCTTTTCTGGTCGATTGCCAGAGAGGTGTATGAAATGGCGGATGCCACAAAACACGCGCCGGACGAATTGAAGAAGATTGCCAAAATGTTACCGGACAAATATTTCTGTAATTTCTCGTTGTTCCAGTCGTTGCCCGATTCCTGGGCTATCGACCAGATTTTTCCGATCGTGCCGATTGCCCGCCTGAACGAGCAGCCGACAAAATCGGCGACGATACAGGACATAACCTGCGATTCGGATGGAAAGATCGATAATTTTATTTCTACCCGCAATTTTTCCTATCATTTGCCTGTACATGAGCTGAACGGTAAAGAACCTTATTATCTCGGAGTGTTCCTTGTGGGCGCTTACCAGGAAATTCTGGGCGATCTGCATAATTTGTTCGGAGACACCAATGCCGTTCATATCAAGATGAAAGGCGACGAGTATGTGATCGATAAGGTGATCGAAGGGGAAACGGTGGCCGATGTGTTGGAATATGTTCAGTTTACCCCGAAAAAAATGGCGAGAACGGTAGAGGTGTGGGTAACTACTTCGGTGAAGAAAGGTATTATTTCAGCGGAAGAGGGACGCGAATTTTTGTCGAATTATCGTTCCGGCTTGTATGGTTATACTTATTTGGAGTGAGTTTGTCGTTTTAACGGTTTGCAGTATAAGAAGATGAAATGTAAAGCCGTAGCTTATATGGGAATAAATGAAAGATTCTTTTAAGATCGTTCCCTCTAAGACCGAAATCTATAATCCCCCGAAAGTTTATATTTAACTTTCGGGGGATTTTGTTTATCTCCGGAAAAGGATAGCTTTCGATTTATGCTTTTAATGTTTCAAGCAGTTCCGGCAGCATCGTCCAGATCGAATTTTCGTTCTGTGCGGTGTAGAAATTGCCGCAAATCTCTGATTTTTCATCGGTGGCGATACCTGTTTTTATTGCTGGTTTGGCAAGCGGGTGGACAGCGATTTTTTTATCTCCGGTAACACCGCTTATGTCGAACATCATGCCTGCGGCACAGTGTCCGATCATGATTTTTTCTTTTTCTGCGAATTTCCGGATCACTTCCAATAAATCGATATTGTAAGGTTTTCCGGCGTTTTGCTGGAAAACCGGGACGGCGTCCCCACAGGCGAAGACCAGGGCATCGAAGTCGTCCTCATGTCCTTTCAGGTTAGCGATTACATCGTCTGCATAGAGGGTAATGCCCGAATTACTTTTTATTTCTTTCGATTCCGCTACGGCATAGACCGTATAGGGGATTCCATTTTCAAAGAATGCTTCCAGGTATTGAAATAATCCTGATCCGTTTACCGGATTGACTGCTAAAACCGCTACTTTCTTTGCCATGATTTTAATTATTTAGTGACACATTAGTTATTTTTAGTAAGTTTATTACTTTTGTATTGCAAATATAGGTTTACCTATTTGTAAAAACAAGAACGCACTTTACAATAAGTTGCTAACATACAGGTAACTATTGCTAAGTATCAGCACAATAAAAATGTGATTTTATGATAAAAAATTTTCATCCCACAGGGGAATGTCCTATCCGGGATATATTGAGCAGGTTGGGAAACAAATGGTCGTTACTGGTGCTGGTTACGCTGGATGCCAATGGAACGATGCGTTTTAACCAAATTCATAAGACGATCGACGATATTTCACAGCGAATGTTGGCGGTGACTTTGCGGACGCTGGAAACGGACGGCCTGATCGGGAGGCATGTTTACGCCGAAGTTCCGCCCCGGGTGGAGTATTATCTCACCGACACCGGACGAAGCCTTATCCCCCATATTCAGGGCTTGGTGGATTGGGCGCTGGAATATATGCCGGGTATCCTCCGGAATAGAAAAAGCTTTACGGAAGTGACTTCCGTTTGATAGGGGAAAGGCGGTTTAAAGCCGGAGCCGTGTGTTTTAAAAATGACTGAAAAAAGCCTGAATTAAACGGGGTTCGAGCAAGGCCGGAAAAATGAAACCGAATATTGCGCCATAGAAGTGGGCGTTGTGGTTGATGTTGTCCCGGCTTTGTTTGGCCATATATTGGCAATAGATCAGGTAGAGCACGCCAAAAACGATTCCCGGAATGGGTAGGGCTGCGAATAGCAGAATTTTGTCCCAGGGATTCAGGAATATAGCAGAGAACAATACGGCAGACACAGCTCCAGACGCCCCTATGGAGCTATACCATGAGTCGTTCCGGTGGTGAATCAGGTCGGGAATGGAAGCGACGATCATTCCGCCGAAATAGAGTACGAGGAATGCCCAGCTTTTGAAGCCCAGGTATTGAAATACTTTTTCAATATATTCGCCGAACGACCAGAATGTGAACATATTTACAAACAGGTGCAGCCAGTCGGCGTGTACGAATCCGTGAGTGATTATCCTGTACCACTCTTTTGCGTGTACCACACGGTAAGGCGACAGGGATAAATTGTTGAATAAGTTCCGGTTACTGAAACAGATAATCGAGATCAATACGGTTACTCCGGTAATCAGGTAAGTTATCATGGCTTATTGCATAAATTTTTCAAATCCGGGAGCTTGTTTGGTTATCTCCACTTCGATAATTTCATAATCCGCTATCCGGTTGAAATAGAAAGGATCTTCTTTGATGATCTCTTTTATTTCGGCTTCATCGGTTGCATGACAAAGGATGCAGCCTCCCGTGCGGGGTTTTCTCGGCCCTGAAAAGATGAATTTTCCCTGATTGTAGTATTTGTCTAAATAGATCCGGTGGGCATCCAGATTTTTCATTACCTCTTCCAGAGGTTGTTTATAGTGGAGCAATAATATAAACATAATCCGTCGTTATAGTTCTTTATAGGTTTTGATCTAAAACTTTAAACGTTTAAAAAGCGCATGCTGAGAATTTGATAAATCAATTTCGATGCCAGAAAATCAGGAGCTTTATTAATTTCGTTGGGACACAGTTCCACTACATCCAGTCCGATAATATTGTGCCGTTCGTTGATTAATTTTAGAAAATTGATAATATCCCGGTAAGCGAGCCCGTCGGGTTCCGGTGTCCCGGTGGAGGGCATATAGGCCGGATCGAGCACGTCGAGATCGATGGTCACATAGACATTATCGCTCAGTTTTTGAGATACCTGATACATCCACGAGGAATCCGATTCTTTGATTTCGTGGGCATAGAATATACGGTCGGGATCGATGTTTTCCTTTTCTTCTATGGCAGAGCTTCGGATACCGACCTGGGCCACAGTCGCCACTTCTTTGCCACGTGCCATAACACAGGCGTGGTTGTGCGTGGAGCCTTCGTATTCGGGACGCATGTCCGAATGGGCGTCTAACTGTAAGATGGAAAATTCGTCGTAATGTTTGGCGAATGCCCGGAATGCGCCGATACTCACGGAGTGTTCGCCGCCTAAGATAACCGGAAATTTCTTATCCTTCAAAAGGGCATCTACCCGGCGTTCCACTTCTGCCGCCATAGCTTCCGGGGATGAATCTTCGGTTACAGGCTCTAAAGTTGTAATGCCGTGAGTGAATACTTCCGAATCTGTTTCAATGTCGTAAAATTCCATATTGACAGAGGCTTCCAGAATTGCTTTAGGACCTTTGTCCGCACCTTTCAACCAGGTGCTTGTGCCGTCGTAGGGAACGGGCAGTATGGCAATGGCTGCATTTTCGTACACTGTAAATTCTTTCTCAAATTCTCCGTAATTCAATTTTTCCATAGCTACAAGGTTTATCGGTCAATTACGCCGGTAAAGTTATAGTTTTTTTCGGCTTAGCCATTCAAACTTTATTTTACTTTATCGACTTTTGTTCCTGATAAGTTTCCTTTGAATCGGGAGGTAGAAGGGGTATCTGTTTAAAAACGGAGAATTTGAGAAATTCCGGGAGGAAGGGAATTATAGTTTTTGTTTTATAAATGTCCCGTCGATCCACAGGGTGGCTTTGTCGCCTGTAAATTTTAAGATGCAATATTCCGGATCGGTCACTCCTTTCGGGAAATGTTCGATAAACCAGTCCTGCCACAGGGCTTTTTTCGTTTCCGGATCGGTCACTATTTCAATCGTTCCGGTTTCGACGACACTGTTTCCGCCTTCAAAGAAGGAGATTCCGGCTTTGTTGTTTTTCGCGAAATTTTGAGTTTTTTCGGAAGAGGTTCCGGTGGCAAACCACACGGTGTTCAAACCTTCCGTTTTGATTTTGCTTAGCGGAACGGGACGCGGAAAACCGTTTTCTTCGATGGAAGCCAGTGATATAATTTCACACTTTTCCAATAGTTCTAAAGCTTTTGTTTCTATTGTATTCATTTTATTATGGTATTGATGATAAGGCAAAAGTAAGGGAGACCGGGAATTTTCTTTTGTAAAAAATCGACTTTGATATTCTCACATTTCAATGGGGCCTTTGTCCGGGAAGTTGCAAAACTCTGTGAGCGAGGCTCCGGACAGTTGCCTGAACTCTTTTGCCATGTGGGAATGGTCGTAATATCCGCAATCCATCGCGAGGTGCTGGTAATTGAGGGGGAGTGTGCTTTGCAGCAAATGCGTGGTGTGGCGGAAACGGGCGATCCGGGCGAATTCTTTCGGGCTGTACCCTGTGTGGTGTTTGAATTTACGCTCGAAATGCCTTTGGCAAAGGCAGATTTTCTCCATAAGGTTGTTCACGGACACTTGCCCGTGCGAAGCGTGGATTTGTTTTACAGCAAAGTGAACCTGCCGGTCGGGGATGAAATGTTTCGACAGCCGGGTGATGAGAAAATTTTCGATTTCGGCGATCCGCTCGCCTGTCGTTTGTAATTCGCATAGGCGGCCGGTGAAACCGGGAGGAAACAGGAATGCGCTCTCTTCGTTGTTTATCCGCAGGTTTCTGAATTCATGCAGGGGAATGTCGCAGAACACAGACAAACCTCCGGGCTTGAACCTGATACCGAGCAGGTCTAACCGGGTGGGTAAGGCGGTCAGTTCGGAAAAAACGGTCATAGCCCCCACATAATATGCTTCGCAAAGGGAAAGTGAGTTTTCGTTCGCTTTCGGCATGGCCGTGCCCGACAGGCAAAAAATAAAATCGGAATATCCATCGGGCAATATTTTATATTTTCCGGGGCTATGGATCTGATTTTGTACAATCCAGTATTGGTCGATAAATTCCGATAAGATGCCGTTGGGGCTAAATTCCCGATAAATCATTCCTGATCGCTTATTTTTGAGTTCCGGCAATGCGTTTTATTTCTTCCAGCGTTTCCTCTTTGTCGATATGAAGCACTTCCCGGTTCCGCATGATCCATTCTCCGTTCACCATAGAGTGACGGATGTTTTTACTGTTCATGGCATAGACCAATGCAGAATATTCGTCGTATATCGGCTGCATGTTGCTGGCATCGGCATGTATTAAGATGAAATCGGCACTTTTCCCCACTTCGATGGAGCCTGTCACCTTTTCCAGGCCGAGCGCTTTTGCCCCGTTAAAGGTCGCCATCTGCAAAGCGGTTGCGGCGTTCACGGCTTCGGGGTCGTAATGGGTGACTTTGGGCAATAAGGCTGCAAAGCGCATTTCTTCCACCATGTCGAGGGTATTGTTGCTGGCCGTACCGTCGGTTCCTATGCCTACGGTGATTCCTGCCTTTAAATAAGTGGCGGTGTCGGCGATCCCGCTTGCCAGCTTGAGGTTGCTTTTCGGGCAATGTCCGATGGAAGTGCCTGTCCGGGCAAACAATTCTATCTCTTTCGGATTCAGCCATACCCCATGTGCGGCAATGACGTTGCTATCGAGCAGCCCGATAGAGTACAAATATTCTCCCGGCGGCATACCGTACCGGGCGGTGATATCTTCCACTTCTTTCCGGGTTTCGGAAACGTGTATTTGTAAGAGTGTATGGTATTTATCCGCCAGCTTTTTGGCTTTTTGCAAGGTGTCCGTAGAACAGGTATAGGGAGCATGGGTGCAGACCGAAGGATGAATGACCGGATCGTTTTCCCATTTTTGGATCAGCCGTTCCGATAGGCGCAGCCCTTCGTCGGGGGTTTGGAAACTGGCGGTCGGGAAATCGATGAGGGATTCGTTCATAACCCCTCTGATTCCCGCCTTACGGGCTTCTTCGGCGATAACATCTTCATAGAAATACATATCGTTGAAACAGGTCGTCCCTGATTTTATCATTTCGATCAATGCTAGCCGGGTGGCGATTCTCACGTGGCCGGGAGTAACCAGCCGGGCTTCTGCCGGAAATATGTGTTCCGTGAGCCATTGGTGCAGAGGGAGGTCGTCGGCAAATCCCCGGAGCATGGTCATGGGGAGGTGCGTGTGGGTATTTACGAAACCCGGAATCAGAAACATGCCTTGTGCATCCGTATATTCCGTGTGGGTTTCCGCCCCTATGTTTAAAGTGCCGGCCTGGCCGATCTCCGTTATTTTCCCGTCTTTGATCCGTAAATATCCCTGCCCGATAATATCCATTTCCCGGTTCATGGTGACGATCCGGGCGTTATAAACAATTTTTTCCATGATGCTCTTGTTTGTTGTCGTATCACAAATGTACGATATTCCTACTATAAATAGATATGATCCCGAAAAATAGAACTTTCATTTCTTCGAATCCGTTCATAACGATACGGGATTTGGGTGGCAGCTATCGTACTGGCACACAATTATTAATAATAAATTTATAAAGAAACGAAAACAAATAAACATAAAACATGGCAAATGTAATTCAGGATGGTTTGATACAGCCCCGGCGGAATTGGGCGATAGCGGCTATCGGGGTGGGTATGACCGTGGCAGTGCTCGACGGAGCGATAGCCAATGTGGCTTTACCTACGATAGCCAACGATTTGCACATCAACCCTGCCAGTTCGATCTGGGTGGTGAACGCTTTTCAGTTGGCAGTTACTATCTCTCTGCTGGCTTTTTCTTCTTTAGGCGATCTGTGGGGATATAAAAAAGTGTATGTCGGCGGATTGCTGTTGTTCAGTATCACTTCGTTGATCTGCGCCTTATCCGATTCGTTCACCACTTTGGTGATCGCCAGGGGATTGCAGGGCATCGGGGCATCGGCGATCATGAGTGTGAATACGGCCTTGTTGCGGATTATCTATCCGAAGCACCTTTTAAGCAGGGGAATGGGGCTCAATGCCTTGATTATTGCTGTTGCGGCGGCGGCCGGCCCGACGGTTGCCGCGGGTATCCTTTCGATTGCGAACTGGCCGTGGCTGTTTGCGATCAATGTTCCTATCGGATTGATCGCTTTCGGTTTGAGTGCGAAATTTCTTCCGGGCAATCCTGTGAAGCCCGACGGGCAGCGTTTCGACGTATGGAGTGCCCTGTTGAATGCTCTTACTTTCGGATTGCTGATTTGTGTCATCGACGGGTTTGCCCACGACATTCACTGGTATATTCTTGTACCCGGCTTTGCCGTTATGCTGGTGATCGGCTATTTCTTTGTACGGCGGCAGCTGAATCATCCTTATCCTTTACTGCCTGTGGATTTGATGAAAAATAAGACTTTTTCGATTTCTGTCCTCACTTCGATCTTTTCATTTATCGCCCAGATGCTGGCGTTGGTGTCCATTCCGTTTTTCTTTCAGCGGGTGTTGAAACTGGATGAGGTCGCAACCGGCTTGCTGCTTACGCCCTGGCCATTGGCGACGATGATTTCAGCTCCGCTCGCGGGGCGGTTGATGGATCGCATAAATGCCGGACTGTTAGGTGCTATCGGACTGGTGATCTTTGGATGCAGTTTGTTTTTGCTGGCCACCTTACCCGCCCACCCCACTTATATCGATATTATCTGGCGTATGGCGTTGGGAGGAATAGGTTTCGGTACTTTTCTCACGCCCAATAACAGTACGATCATTGCTTCCGCTCCCCCTGCCCGTAGCGGAGGAGCGAGCGGTATGCTGGGGATGGCGCGTTTGCTGGGGCACACCGTCGGGGCGGCC